>JBEATZ010000325.1:0-20993 GCA_041161695.1 Planctomycetota bacterium
ACCCGGTCCGCTACATGGACGTCAACGTCACGGGCACGCAGATCCTGCTGCAGGCAATCGACAGCAGGCAGGTGCCCTTCGTGTTCGGTTCCAGTTCCTCGGTGTACGGCGGCAACACCAAGGTGCCGTTCGCCGAGGCCGACCCGGTCGACCGTCCGGTGTCGCCCTATGCCGCGAGCAAGAAGGCCGGCGAGGTGCAGTGCTTCACCTTCCACCACCTGCACGGCAACCCGGTGAGCTGCATGCGGTTCTTCACCGTCTACGGCCCGCGCCAGCGCCCGGAGATGGCGATCCACCAGTTCACCCGCCTGATCCACGACGGCAAGGAACTGCCGTTCTTCGGCGACGGTTCCAGCCGGCGCGACTACACCTACGTCGACGACATCGTGAGCGGCCTCGTGGCCGCACTCGAACGGGCGCGCGGCTACGCCATCTACAACCTCGGCGGCTCGGCCACGACCTCGCTCGCCGACCTCGTCGCGATGCTCGAACAACTCGTCGGCAAGCCGGCGCGGAAGAAGCTGCTTCCGGACCAGCCCGGCGACGTGCCGATCACCTACGCGGACGTTTCGCTCGCCGAACGCGAACTCGGCTACCGCTGCACCACGCCGGCGCGCGACGGCCTGCGCAAGTTCGTTGCGTGGTACCTGGCCGAGAAGGCCGAAGGACGCATTGCATGAGCTCTCGTTTCCTCGTCACCGGCGGCGCCGGCTTCATCGGCAGCCACCTCGTCCGTGCGCTCCTCGCGCGCGGTGACGCGGTCTCGGTGCTCGACGACCTCAGCACCGGCAAGGAGTCCAACCTCGAGGGCTTGGCGGGGCCGCTCACGTTCCACCGCGGTTCGGTGGCCGATGCCGCCGCGGTCGAGCGCGCCATCGACGGCTGCCGCGGCGTGTTCCACATCGCGGCGCTGCCCTCGGTGACGCGCTCGTTGAGCCATCCCGTCGAGTCGCACCACGCCAACGTGACGGGCACCGTCACTGTGCTGCATGCCGCCGCGAAGTGCGGCGCGCGCGTCGTCTACGCCGGCAGTTCGAGTGCCTATGGCGACCAGGACGCACCGGCCAAGCACGAGATGCTGCGCGAGGATCCGCTCAGCCCGTATGCGGCCACGAAACTGGCTGGCGAGCTGTACTGCCGCAGCTTCGCCAAGGTCTACGGCCTCGATGCCGTGGTCACGCGCTTCTTCAACGTCTTCGGCCCGCGCCAGACCGCCGACAGTCCGTACTCGGGCGTGATCGCCGCCTTCTGCCACGCCCTGCTGCACGGCCGCAGCCCGCGCATCGACGGCGACGGCAGGCAGTCCCGCGACTTCACCTACGTGGAGGACGTCGTGCTGGGGGTGCTGTGCGCCATGGACGCGCGCACCAAGGGCTGCGAGGTCGTCAACATCGCCTACGGTTCGTCCATCACCCTGCTGGAACTGCTGGACGTGCTCCAAGGGCTTGCAGGCACGAGTCTGGAACCCACGTGGGCGCAGCCCCGTTCGGGCGATGTGCGCCACTCGCTGGCGGACGTGACCAGGGCATCCAACCTGCTCGGCTACCGTCCCAAGGTCGGTTTTGCCGAAGGCATCCGCAGAACCTTCGACTGGTACAGGAGTCAGATCAAGTCATGAAAGGCGTCGTCCTCGCAGGTGGCCTGGGAAGCAGGCTCTATCCGCTCACGAAGATCACCAACAAGCACCTGTTGCCGGTCTTCAACAAGCCGATGATCTACTACCCGATCCAGTGCCTGGTGAACGCTGGCATCACGGACATCCAGATCGTCACCGGCGGCAACTCCGCGGGCCACTTCCTGCAGTTGCTCGGCAACGGCGCGGACTTCGGCCTCAAGCAGCTCAACTACGCCTACCAGCAGGGTGAGGGCGGCATCGCCGAGGCGCTCAAGCTCGCCGAGCCGTTCGCCAAGGGCGAACCCATCTGCGTGGTGCTGGGCGACAACATCATCGAGGGCAACATCAAGAAGGCCGTCGAGGACTTCAAGAAGCAGGGCGGCGGCGCGAAGATCCTGCTCAAGGAAGTCCACGATCCGGAGCGCTTCGGCGTCGCCACCGTCAAGGACGGCAAGGTGCTCAAGATCGTCGAGAAGCCGAAGCAGCCCGAGACCAACCTCGCGGTGATCGGCATCTACATGTACGACCCCTCGGTGTTCGAGATCTGCCGCACGCTCAAGCCCTCGTCGCGCGGCGAACTCGAGATCACCGACGTGAACAACGAGTACATCTCGCGCGGCAACCTGACGTACGACGTGCTCAAGGGCTGGTGGACCGATGCCGGCACCTTCGAGTCGCTGTACCGCGCCGCGACCCTCATCCGCGAGGGCGGCGTCAACCGGATGGACGTCTGATCGCGCCGGATCCCCGCGTCCGCTCCCGCGCATCCGGTGCCACCTGCTCCGGTGCCGCGCTGCGGCCGGCCGATGAGGTCCACACGTGACGAATCCGATGGGTGCCATCGACTGCCTCGTGACCGGTGCCAACGGCCAGCTCGGCCGTGCGGTGCTCGAACTCGCGCGCGCGCGCGGCCTCACGGCCGTGGGGGCGGGCCATGCCGACCTCGCCGTGGAGGACCAGGATGCGGTCCGGCACTGGCTCGGCACGCACCGTCCGGCGTGGGTGCTGCACTGCGGTGCCTGGACCAACGTGGACGGCTGCGAGGCAGACCCCGATCGTGCCGACCGGGTGAACGGACACGGCACGGGTTACCTGGCCGAGAGCTGCCGGGCACTCGGCGCCGGCCTCGTGTACGTGTCGACCGACTTCGTCTTCGACGGCAAGGCCTCGAGTCCGTACCCGGTGGACGCGCCCATCGCGCCGCTCTCGGCCTACGGCCGCAGCAAGGCCCTCGGTGAGGCCGCGGTGCTGCGGCACGGGATGCCCAACTTCCACGTGGTGCGCACGAGCTGGGTCTTCGGTCCCGGCGGCAAGAACTTCCCGCGCGCCATCCTCGACCGCGCGAAGTCGGGACAGCCGCTCCGCGTGGTCACCGACCAGGTGGGGAGGCCCACCTACACCTTCGACCTCGCCGAGGCCGTGCTGGACCTCTGCACGCCCGCTGCACCCGGCGGCATCTGGCACGCCGCCAACGAAGGCGAGTGCTCCTGGCACCGGTTCGCCTGCGACATCCTCGCCGCGGCAGGGATGGGGGACGTGGCGGTCGGCACCATGAACAGCGCGGAGCTGGCACGTCCGGCCGCGCGACCTGCCTATTCGGTGCTGGACACGAGCCGCCTCACGACCCAGCGTGGCCGGCCGATGCCGCACTACCTCGACGCACTCAAGCGCTACTTCCAGAAGGAACGACCGTGAGCAAGATCCTCGTCACCGGCGGCGCCGGCTTCATCGGCTCCAACTTCGTCCGCATGATGGTCCGCGACACGACGCACGACATCGTGAACGTCGACGCGCTGACGTATGCCGGCAACCTCGAGAACCTCGTCGACCTCGAGGGCAACAAGCGGCACGTGTTCGTGCGCGCCGACATCGCCGACACGACGGCCATGGCGCGGGTGTTCGGCGACCACCGCCCGGACGTGGTGGTGCACTTCGCCGCCGAGAGCCACGTCGACCGCTCGGTACTCGACGCAACCGCGTTCGTGCGCACCAACGTCGCCGGCACGCAGGTGCTGCTCGACCAGTCGCGCGCCCACAAGGTGCAGCGCTTCGTGCACGTGAGCACCGACGAGGTCTACGGCAGCCTCGGCCCGTGGGGCTACTTCACCGAGGAGACGCCCATCCAGCCCAACTCGCCCTATTCGTCGAGCAAGGCCGGCAGCGACCTGCTGGTGCGCGCTGCGGTGCACACGCACCACATGGACTGCGTGATCACGCGCTGCTCGAACAACTACGGCCCGTACCAGTTCCCGGAGAAGCTGATCCCGCTCATCATCGCCAACGCCATGGACGGCAAGAAACTGCCCGTCTACGGCGACGGCAGGAACGTGCGCGACTGGATCTACGTCGAGGACCACTGCACGGGCGTGCGCGCCGCCATGGAGCGGGGCAAGGCCGGCGAGGTCTACAACTTCGGTGGCAACGCCGAGCGCGAGAACATCGAGGTGATCCGCCAGATCCTGAAGCTGGTGGGCAGGGGCGAGGACCTCATCACGTACGTGAAGGACCGCCCGGGCCACGACCGTCGGTATGCCATGGATGTCTCCAAGGCCAAGGCCACGCTCGGCTGGACCCCCAGCTTCACGTTCGAGGACGGCATCCGGCAGACGGTCGACTGGTATGTCCGCAACGGCGCCTGGCTGCAGCGGGTGCGCAGCGGCGACTACCAGGGCTACTACGAGACCCAGTACGGGAAGCGCTGAACGCGGCAGGCGGCGGCGCGACGGCGCCGCTGCGACGATTTCCCGTCAGGTCCGGCGCCCGGAACTGCCGATGTGATGGCATGTCTCGCAGGGTTCCGGACTTTGCCGTGCGGCGGAAGCTCCCTAGGATGGGCCCGTCCAACCCGTTGCAAACCTCCGGCCCCCGTACCCGCGTGCACCAAACACCTCTTTCCCGCCTGATCCCCTGCCTGTGGATCGTGTGCCTCCTGCTGGCCGCCTGTGGCGGCTACGAGGACAAGCGCCTGCGGCAACTCATGGTCGAGAAGGGATTCGGCACCCGGGCCCAGGGTGACGCCACGCGGGAGACGTATGTCGTCGGCGGCGATGCGGTGCAGTTCCTGATCTCGCCGGCAACCTACCAGCAGCCGGACGCCGAGCGGTTGTTCCTCCTCACCCAGCCCCAGCCGGTCGGGATCGACGGCACCATCATGGTGCCCTACATCGGGGCGGTGCAGGTGCTCGGCAAGACGGAAGCCGAACTTGCGACTCTGGTTCGCGGGCTCCTCCGTCCGATCTTCTCCTTCGAGATCGACATGCAGGCGAGGATCATCAACGTGGGCAAGATCTTCTTCGCCACCGGCGAGGTGCAGGCCCGCGGCGTGATCCCGATCAGCAAGGCGGACCTCACCCTGTTCGAGGCCGTGATGCGCGTCGGCTGGACCCAACTCGCGAACCTCGGCCGCGTGCGCCTCGTGCGCCCCGATGCCGAGGACCCGTTCGTCATGGAACTCAACGTGCGCGAGATGGCGACGCAGGGCTGGTCCGGGCGCAACCTGTACGTCAAGGAGTACGACATCCTCTACATCCCGCCGACGTTCCTCGGGACCCTGTCCCGCCTCGTCGAGCGCCTGCTCGCCCCGCTCAGCTACGCGGTGCGCGCCATGTTCGGATTCGCCGCCGCGCAGGCCTCGTACGAGTACCTGACCGGCGAGAGCGACACCCTGCCCTTCTACTACTACTGATGCACCCACAGGACGAGACCACTGCGGCGCGAGCCGTGCGCGAGGGGAGGGCCGGGTCATGACCCAGCTCGAACTGCCCCAGGTCTCGCTTGCCCACTACGCCGACCTCGTCAAGCGTCGGCGCTGGCAGATCATCCCGGGCTCGTTGCTGGGCCTGCTGCTCGGCGGCCTCGTGGCGCTGCTGATCCCGCGCTACTACGTGGCCGAGGCGATCATCTCCCACACGCGCGATCCCGGGAACCCGCGCATCGGCACGCCCGAGGACCCGATGGCCGAGATGGTGGCCCTCGCCAAGGCGCGCATCCCGCTGCTGGTGGGCACGGCCATGCGCCAGCTCAACTGGCCTGAGGGACTGATCGCGGACCCGTTCAAGGCCATCGAGGCCGAGCGCCAGGTGCGGTTGCGCCTCGAGGTGCAGGACCAGAACCCCTCCAAGGTGCGCAGCTACGCGAGGCTGCGACTCACCTACAAGGACCGTCAGGGCAAGCGTGCCGCGGACCTGCTCAATGCGCTGGTCGACATCTGGACCAAGGACCAGTTGCAGAGCATGCAGGCATCCGCTGCCCGCAGCCTTGCTGCCGCCAACGACCAGGTCGAACGCGAAGTGGCTGCCTTCGCCAACGCCAGCACCGAGCTTCGTGAACTGGAGCGCAACTACGGCCTCCAGCCCAACCTGCGCCCCGAGGATGCATCTGCCGTCGCCAAGCAGATGGAGGCCGATCGCGCGAAGGACGAGCGCGAGCTCGTGGCGGCCCAGGCCAAGCGCGACAGCCTGCAGAAGGAGATCGCAAGGCTGCAGGCCGAACTGGACGGCACGCCCCGTCGCGTCGCCGCCGATGCCGAGATGAAGGCCGCCCAGCTCGCGGACCCCCGGCTCGGTCCCATGATCGTCCAGATGACGATCCTCAAGAACAGCCTCGAGCGCGTCCTCGGGCCCGCGCACCCGCTGCGTGCGACCCGCGAGCGCGAACTGGCTGCTCTGCAGCAGCAGATCCAGGACCTCGGCGCGGCCTTCCCGACCGATCCTGCGGGTGCCACGCCCGGCGAACGCGCGAATCCGCGCTGGACCGAGCTGCGCGGCGAGATCGCCGCGAGCCAGTCGGAGCTCGCCGAGGCCTCGAGCCTGATCGAGGCCCTGTCCAAGGCGCTGGTCGACCGTGCGCTTCGCAACGAGTCGCTGGCCGTCGCCTGGCACGAACACCGCCAGTTGTACGAACTTCAGGAAGAGGCCCGCAAGCGGCGTGACCTGGCGCAGATCGAGCGCGACAAGATCGAGCGCAGTTACGGCCAGATCGCCAACGAACGCCCCATCAGCATCGAGCAGCCAGCGTTCGAGCCGCCGCGGCCGACGGACCCCAACGTCATCCTCGTGGCGCTCGTGGGCTGCATCGTCGGCCTGGGTGCGGCCATTGGCTCGATCCTCCTGATCGACATGCTCCAGGGCACCTTCAAGTCCGCGGAGGAGGTCGAGTCCGTGCTCGGCGTCCCGTACCTCGGCGGCGTGAGCCACCTCGTGACCGAGGAGATCCGCGCCAAGGAAGTGCGCACGCGCAAGCGGTTCAGCCTGGTCAGCGTGGTGTTCCTCGTGCTGGCCCTGATCGTCGTGACGATCTACTACCTGGACCCGACCTACCTGCCGGGCTTCGCCCGCGAGGTGCTCGCCGTCCTGGTGGGTGACGGCTAGCGCGGGGGTCGGCCATGCGCGACCTGCTGGTCTTCGCGATCGTCCTGTACCTGCTGCCGTTGAGCTTCCGGCGCCCGTTCGCGGGCCTGATGCTGTTCAGCTGGCTCGCGTACATGCGCCCCCAGGACCTGTGCTGGGGCTTCGCCCGCGACATGCGCTTCAGCTTCTACGTGGGACTGACCATGGTGGTGGGCTGGTTCGTGCTCGAGCGCGGCCGCAAGCCCTTCACGCGCTGGGACGTGCGCACCCTGCTGATGCTGGCGCTCGGCCTGCTGGTGACGCTCAGTTACGCCTTCGCCGAGCACCAGAACCGCTACTTCACCCGCTACTTCGTCGAGTTCCTCAAGATCATCCTGGTTGCGTGGTTCACGGTCGGGCAGGTGGACTCGAAGGAGCGCCTGCGCGCGATGCTGTGGATGATCGCCGGCTGTCTGGCCTTCTACGGCAGCAAGGGCGGCGTGTTCGGCGTCCTCACCGGCGGTGCGACCATCCTCCGTGGCCCCGGCGGCATGATGGAGGACAACAACGACTTCGCCCTCGCACTGGTGATGAACATCCCGTTGCTCTGGTACCTGGGGCACGACGAACGGGAGAAGCCCTTCATCCACAAGGGGACGCGCATCGCCATCTTCCTGACCGTGATCACGGTGGCGCTCACGCACAGCCGAGGCGCGTTCGTGGCGCTCTGCAGCATGGCCCTGTGGATCGCATGGCGCTCTGGCAGGCTCTTCCGTGCCGCGGCAGGCCTCGCCTTCTGCGGCGTGCTGTTCGTGTCGCTCGCGCCGGAGTCGGTGCTCGAGCGACTCTCGACCATCGGCGACACCCAGGAGTCCTCTGCTGCGGCACGCCTGCGGTCCTGGGCGGTGGCCATGAAGATGGTGGGCGACAACCCGCTGCTCGGGGTCGGGCTGCGCAACTTCCAGCCCCGCTACCTCGAGTACGCCGGCATCCCGATCGACGAGGAGGCGAGGGTCAAGACCTACGTGGCCCACAACTCGTACCTCCAGATCTGGGCCGAGAACGGGTCGCTGGCCTTCGGCTGCTTCCTGCTGATGCTCGGGTCGGTGTTCGTCGTCTGCCGCAAGGTCTACCGCTTGGGGCGGTCGCGTCCGGACATGGCGTGGGCGGCAAACTACGCGCGCATGATGGAGGCCACGACGGTTGCGTACATGGCGGGTGCCATGTTCCTCAACCGAGGCCACTTCGACCTGCTCTACCACTGGCTCGCATTGGTCACCTCGCTCTACCTCGTGGCGCGCATGCACCATGCCGCCGCGCCGGAGTCGCAGCAGGGCAAGGCGTTCCGCACCGGTGTGGCCGTCCGGTGGAAGCCGCGGCTCGAGGGTGGACTGGTCGCCCGCTGGGGACGGGCTCACTGATGTGCGGCATCGCAGGAGTGTTCCACACGGACCGAAACAAGCCCGTGTCGGGAGACGCGTTGCGCGCCATGGCCGACGCGATCGCGCATCGCGGTCCGGACGGCGAGGGCTTTCACAGGGGGGCGGGACACGGACTGGCCCATCGCCGTCTCGCAATCGTCGACCTTGCCGGCGGCAGCCAGCCCATGTCCACGGCCGACGGGCGGCTGCACGTCGTGTTCAACGGCGAGATCTACAACCACGCAGAACTCCGTTCGCAGCTCGAGGCAGGCGGCGCGGTGTTCCGCACGCGGTCCGACACGGAAGTGCTCCTCCACGGCTGGCGTGCATGGGGGACGGGGCTCGCATCCCGACTGCGGGGCATGTTCGCATTCGCGCTCGTCGACGAGGGCGCACACGAGTTCTACGCAGCGCGTGACAGGCTTGGAAAGAAACCGTTCCACTACGTCTGTGCCGATGGCTCGATCTGGTTCGCGTCCGAGCTGAAGGCCCTGCGTGCCGCGGGGATGCTGGGGCGAAGGCTTCGCCCCGAGGCCATCGCCCAGTTCCTGAGCCTCCGCTACGTGGCCGAGCCCCACAGCGTCTTCGCAGGCGTCGAGAAACTGCCGCCTGCACACTGGCTGCACCTGCGCGAGGGCTCCATGGTGCTGCAGCGCTACTGGAGGCTCTCCTTCACGGAAGCTGCCCCGCAGCCCCTCGAGGTCCTGCACGAGCGTGCGCTCGCATTGCTCGACGAGGCCGTGCGCATCCGCCTGATGGGCGAGGTGCCGCTCGCACCGTTCCTGTCCGGCGGCATCGACAGCCATGCGGTGGTGGACAGCATGGTGCGCCAGTCCGGCCATCGCCTGCGTGCCTGCACCGTGGGTTTCGAGGACCCGGCCTTCGACGAGCGTGCTGCGACGCGGGAGTCGGCTGCAGCCAGCGGCGTGGAACTGGTCGAGGAGGTCCTTCGCACGGAGGAACTCGAGGACCTGCAGTGGTTCGACGACACGTTCGACGAGCCCTTTGCCGACAGCAGCGCACTGCCCACCTACCACGTGTGCAGGCTGGCACGGCGGCACGTGACCGTGGCGCTGAGCGGCGACGGCGGCGACGAGTCCTTCGCGGGCTACCGTCGCCACCTCTTCGATGCGCGCGAACACCGCGTCCGCGGGCTGTTGCCATCCGCAGTGTGGCAACTGCTCGGGTCGCTGTGGCCCAAGGGCGACTGGTTGCCGCGTCCGCTGCGGGGCAAGCGCACGCTGCAGGAACTCGGCATGAGCCCTGCGCGTGCCTATGCGAGTTCCGTGAGCGGCAGCCTGCCCGACGAGGTGTTCGGCTTGCTGCGCCCCGAGCACGCAGCGACCGCGGGAGATCCGCTCGCTGCCGTGGTCGATGCCTACGAACGTGCGGACGCGAACGACCCGCTCGGGCGCGCCTGCGCCACGGACTTCGCGACGTGGCTGCCCTCGGACATCCTGGTCAAGGTGGACCGCGCCTCGATGGCACGGTCCCTCGAGGTGCGATCGCCCTTCCTCGACCACGTGCTGGTGGAGTTCGCAGCGTCCATACCGTCCGCGCTGAAGCTCGCTGGCGGGCGCACCAAGGCCTTCCTCCGCGATGCACTCGCGAAGCGCCTGCCCAGTTCGACCCTCGCGCGCCGCAAGCAGGGGTTCTCCGTGCCGTTGCGCGCCTGGCTCCAGGGCAGGCTCGGTGTGCAACTCGAGGACGAACTGCGCCATCCTGCCCTCTGCGAGTGGGTCGAACCCTCCCGCGTGCTGGCCCTGCTTCGGCGCCACCGCAGCGGCCTCGGCGACCATTCCGAACTGCTCTACGCCACCCTCGTGCTCGGCCGTTTCCTGAGGAGGTGGGCCTCGTGAAGGGTGGCATCCTCACCTTCACGAACCTCTTCCCGTCCGCGGCCATGCCGCTGCACGGCACGTTCGTGCGCGATCGCATGCAACGTGTCGTGGCACGGGGCGGGTACGCGTGGCAGGTGGTGGCTCCGGTGCCGCACGCCCCCTGGCTGTTGCGCAGCGGGACCTACCGCAGGTGGGCGGAGGTGCCGACGGTGGAGACCGACCAGGGCTGCGCCGTGCACCATCCGCGATACCGGCACTGGCCCGGCATCTCCGGGCGCAGGCAGGCGGATGCCATGGCCGCAGCCGCGTTCCCGGTGGTGCAGTCCATCTGCGCCGGCGGCAGGTGGGTCCTCGACGCACACTACCTGTGGCCCGATGGCGTCGCTGCTGCCGCGATCGCGCGCCGACTGGACCTGCCGCTCGTGCTCACGGCACGGGGCAGCGACGTGAACGTCGCTGCCGCGGATCCCGTCATTCGTTCCCGCATCCGCGAGGCCGCGGCAGGCGCCTCACAACTCGTTGCCGTGAGCACCGACCTCGCGCAGCGTCTCGCGACGATCGCAGGCGTGGATGCCGCCGCAGTGCTGCGGGTGCGCAATGGCGTCGACCTCGAGCGCTTCCGGCCGGGGGATGCTGCAAATGCTCGCTGTGAACTCGGTTTGCCCGCGGAGGGGCGCCTCGTGCTGGGCGTGGGCAGGCTGGTGCCCGGCAAGGGCTTCGACGTGGCGCTCGCTGCCGTGCAGCGGCTCGGGGACGCCAAGCTCGTGCTGGTCGGAGACGGCCCGGAGCGTGCGCGGCTCGCGGATGCCGGCGGGGGGCGGCTCGTGTTGCTGGGTGAGCAGTCTCGCGAGCGCGTGGCCCTCGCGATGCGCGCCTGCGACGCACTCGTGCTGCCCAGCGAGCGAGAGGGCTGGCCCAACGTCGTCACCGAGGCCCTGGCCAGCGGCCTGCGCGTGGTGGCCAGCGACGTGGGGGGCATCCCAGAGATCCTCGGACACCCGCCCGCCGGGGACCTGCGTCTCGGTTGCCTCGTGCGGCCCGGTGAGCCAGAGGCCCTCGCCCGCGCGCTCGGCGCCGTGCTCGCCTCCCCGTGCGACCGCGAGGCCGTGCGCGCCCATGCCATGCAGTGGTCGTGGGACGAACCCGTGGACGCACTGTGCCGGTTGTTCGACCGCCTGCTGGGGGAGGTTCGCCGGTGAACGAACCGCTGCGGATCCTGTACCACCACCGCATCCGTGCCGACGACGGGCAGGCTGTGCACGTGCGCGAACTCATCGAGGCGCTCCGCAGCATCGGCTGCGAGGTGCGCGAGTGCGCGCTCGTGCCCAAGTCGGGAAGTGCGCGCGGCGCGGGCCCTGCGGGCGGGCGCGGTTTCTGGAGTCGGCTGCGCCTGCCGCGCGTGCTGCTGGAACTGCTGGAGATCGCGTACAGCTTCCGGGCGAGGCGGGTGCTGGCGCGCGAGATCCGGGCGTTCCGGCCGCACCTGCTCTACGAGCGACATGCACTGCACTGCCACGCCGGCCTCGATGCCGCGGCTGTGGCAGGCATCCCCCTGTTCCTCGAGGTCAACTCGCCGATGGTGGACGAGATGGCAACGCTGGGCCTGCTGCGCTTCGGGCGCAGGGCCCGCGCGACCGAACGACGCGTCCTCGCCGGCGCGACACGCGTGTTCGCGGTGAGCGATGTGCTCGCACGCATGCTGGCGGAACGAGGGGCGATCGCGAGCCGCCTCGAGGTGGTGCGCAACGGCGCAGAGCCCTCGCGCTGCTCGGCCGGGGCGAAGGCCGCAGCTGCCGGGCTGCGTGGCGCCATGGGATTGCCGCATGGCGCCTTCGTCCTCGGTTTCATCGGCTACGCCCGCGACTGGCACCGGCTGGATCTCGTGCTCGATGCGATGAGGGAACCCGGCCTCGAGACGCTCCACCTGCTTGTGGTTGGCAGCGGGCCAGCCCTTGCCGGACTGTCCGCCCGGGCCGCAGCCGATGGGCTCGCGGGTCGCCTGCACCTCGTGGGTGAGCAGCCTGCAGGGCGGGTTCCCGAGCACGTGCTCGCCATGGATGCGACCCTGGTCCCTGCGATCAACCCGTACGCGTCCCCGCTCAAGCTCTTCGATGCGCTTGCCGCAGGCATCCCGGTGATCGCTCCCGACCAGCCGAACATCCGCGAACTGCTCGCACACGATTGCACCGGCCTGCTGTTCCGCGAGGGCGATGCCACGAGCCTTGCGGAGCAGATTGGGCGGCTCGTCAACGATCGAACTGCCGCGCAGCGCCTTGGCCAGGCCGGCCGCGAGTTGCTGCTCCGCGAGGATTGGACGTGGTCCGGGAATGCCAGGCGGGTGGTTCGGGCCTATGCTGGGCTCGGAGGGGGCAACCGCCCATGACCGGCTTCGTCTGGATCCTGCTGCCGCTGCTCGCCGCGTACGCAACCGCGATCTGGTGGTGCGTCGAGACGTGGTTCCAGCCCGAGGGCTACTGGGCGCATGGACCGCTCGTCCCGCTCGTTGCCGCAGCCATCCTCTGGAGCCGGCGTGGGCAACTGTCCAGGGTGCCGGCCATGGTGGAAGCCAGGGCGTGGTGGTTGCTGGGCCCGGCCCTGCTGCTGCACCTTGCCGGTGCAGCACTCACCATCGACTCGTTGTCCGCGAGCAGCATGCTCCTCGCGGCGCCGGCAGTGACGTGGCTCGCCTTCGGCCTGCCGCGGCTCCGCGCCCTCGCGCCGGTCCTGGGCCTGCTCCTGTTCGCCATCCCGCTGCCCATGTTCGTGACCGGGCGGGTCGCGTTCGAGCTCAAGGAGGTCGCCATCGGCCTCGGCATGGCCCTCGCGAACGGACTCGGGCTCGGGGTGACCCGCGACGGCGCCATGCTGTTGGTCGCGGGCCAGCCCGGTTCGCTCATGGTCGCCGCCCCTTGCGGCGGCCTGCGGTCCCTGCTGTCCATGCTGCTCATCGCCTACTGCGTCGCGCTCTTCCTAGGGCCGCGGACGCGCGGCCGGATGGCGCTGCTGCTCGGTGCCGCGGCACCCGTTGCCCTGCTCGTCAACGTGCTCCGCATCACGGCCACCTGCTGGGTTGCGTCGCGCCAGGGCGTCGAGGTCGCTGCCGGTGATGCACACGAGATCCTCAATACCGGTGCCTGGATCCTCGACCTTGGCATCATGCTGCTGCTGAGCGAACTGCCCGGCGGCAGGCCTGTCGTGGGCCCTGTCGAGCCGGTGCATGCCGCCCGCGCCGAGCCTGTGACGGCCACGTCGGGGAAGGTCCATGCCTGCCTGCTGGCCGTCCTGGCCATGCCGCTGCTGGTGCTCTCGCTGCACCGCCCGTTTGCGGGCACGAACCAGCGCGCGAGCCTCCTGCCGGAACAGTTCGGTCCCTACGTCCTGCGCGAGCAGCGCGCCATCGACGAGTCGTTCCAGTCCCTGCTGGGCACCAAGGATGCCGCATGGCGCGTCTACGGTGTCGAGGGCGGGCCACCCGTCTTCGTCGTCGCGGTGTTCCACGAGGAGAACTGGAAGAGCGTGCACCCGCCGCACATCTGTCTCGAAGGCAGCGACATGGAGATCGGGTCCGACCAGCAGGTGGAACTCGTCGTCGACGGCCAGCCGAGCCGGGTGGGAGTGCTGGTCGCCCATCCCCGCGGGGCCTCCCGCGAGTACGTGAGCGTGCACGCCTTCGTCACCAACGAACTGACCACGGGCAGTTACCTCGACTTCTTCCTGCACCATGCACCCCGAGCACTGCTGCGTCAGAGCAACGCAGGCGCACTGCTGCGGGTGGAGACCTATGTGCAGCCGGGCGAGGACGTCCGCAGCGCACGCCAGCGATGCGGCGAACTGCTCGGCAGGATGCTGCCGGCGGTGAAGGGCCTGTTGCCGTGACGATCTCCCACGCACTCTCGGTCGACGTGGAGGACTGGTTCCAGGTCCTCAACATGGCGCAGGTGGTGGACCGTGCCGAGTGGGACCGCCTGCAACTGCGCTGCGGCGACTCGACGCGCAGGCTGCTCGACCTGCTCGATCGTCGCGGTGCCCGCGCCACCTTCTTCTTCCTCGGATGGGTGGCCGAGCGCATGCCCGAACTCGTGCGGGAAGTCGCCCTCGCAGGACACGAGGTGGGTTCCCACGGCTACGACCACCGGATGCTGCACGACCTGGGCGAGGCCGGCTTCGCCGCCGACATCGAACGGACGGCCACGATCCTCGCAGGTATCACGGGCAGCAGGCCTGGGCTGTTCCGGGCCTGCACGTGGTCCGTCACGCGACGCACGCCCTGGGCCCCGGCACTCCTCGCGCAGAGCGGCATCCGCATCGACAGTTCGATCCAGCCGGTGCGGCATCCCGACTACGGCGTGCCGGGTGCACCGCCCTCGCCGTGGCGGATCGAGACCGCATCGGGCTCGATGGTCGAGTTCCCGCCGCTCACGCTGGGCTGCCTCGGGCGACGCCTGCCGGTCGGTGGCGGCGGCTACCTGAGGCTGTTCCCGCTCGCATTGCTGCGCGCTGGGCTGCGGCAGCAGGAAGCGCTCGGCATGCCCGGCTGCATCTACCTGCACCCGTGGGAGGTGGATCCCGACCAGCCGCGTCGCCGCCTCGGCTGGCTGCGGGGCTTCCGCCACTACGTGAACCTCGACCGCACCCAGTCCAAGCTCGATGCGCTCCTGCAGGAGGCGCCGTTCTGCGGGCTCGAGGAGGCTCTCGATCAGCGCGGCAGCAGCTGGATCGCGAAGCTGCCTGCGTACCGCGCCACCGAACTGCTCGGGTAGGACTCCGAGAGGCGCTGGAAGAGGTTGCCCGCGCGCTCGCGGCTCTCGGCATCGCGTGCCGACAGTGCTGCCATGCCTGCGAAGTACAGGTGCGCACCGTCCGGACGGGCCGGCGCGTTGGCGAGGAGTTCGTAGGACTCGCGGTAGTTGCCGGCGCGGAGCGCCAGCAATCCGCGTGCGTAGCGTCCGTCGGGCGACTCGGCGACTTCCTGCGGCAGCGAGGCGAGCTGGGCCATTTCGGTCTCGGCAGGCAGGCGCTGCTCGCCGGCGAGGATGCATCGTGCGAGCACCATCTGCGGCGTGTCGGCGTAGATCGCGAGGCGACGCAGCTCGAACAGTGCGTCCTTGCCGCGGCCCTCCTCGGCGAGCCGGTCTGCACGCCAGCGCCACAGGGCGAGGGAGTGGGGCATCGCCCGCTGGAGCTTCTCGACCTCGATCAGCGCCTCGCCGGAACCGAAGCGACTGAGCAGCAGTTCGAGGGACCGCACCATGGGGGCCATGCCCTCGAGTCCGTCGGCGCAGCGTGCGAGGTGACCTGCCAGCAGCGCGCGGGCTCGCACATCGGGGAGCTTGCGCTCGCTGTCCGACTCTCGGGCACGCGCATGTTCCTCGAAGAGATAGTGCACGGCGGGGCCCACCGGTCCCTGTGCAGCGATGATGCTGCGCGCGGTCGCGCGCATGGCCGCTGCGAGGATCGAGTCGCCGGCAGCGGATAGCTGGTTGGCGACGTAGAAGTAGAGCTGCAGCACCGGCAGCAACTGGTCGCCGGTCGCGCTGTTGCGGAGGGTGTCGAGCAGGGCGAGGGCCTCCCGCGGCCTGCCTGCATCCAGCAGCGACCTGGCATCCGCGAGCCGGACGCCTGCTGCATCGCCGTTCTTGAGCCACAGGTCGGCAAGGATCTGGGTCGCGACCTCGGGTTGTCCACGGGCTGCGGCCTCGACCGCGAGTTCGCGCATGGCATGCGCCAGCAAGCGTCCGGGAACCAGTGCATCCGGTCGGAGGGCCAGCGCCCGCAGTTCGGCGCGCAGCGGGTCGGGGATGGCGTAGCCGGGTTCCTTCGCGCAGTGCACCACCTCACCCAGCAATGCGAGCGAACGATCGCCTGCATCGAAGGCTGCCGCATGGGTGCTTGCCGCGCCAGCATGGTCACCGCGCGCCCACTGGGCGCGGGCGAGCATCAGCGCGATCGACGGCGATGCCGGCGCGACCTGGCGCAGTTCGAGGATGCGGGGCAGTGCCTCGGGAGCAAGTCGGTCGTCCTGCAGCAGTGCCAGCACCTCGAGTGCGCGTTCGCGCTGCGGGTCGGTGAGGCGCCTCAGGTCCACGCCCACTGCATTGGGGGCCACCTGTGCACAGAGCGCAACGGTGAGTTGCGCGATGAAGTCCGATGCATCGCGCGTGGCAGCCTGCGTCGCGAGCTTGCGGCCCAGTTCGGCCTGGCCGAGTCGCAGCGCGAGCGCGGCATCGGTGACCGGGTCCGCCTGGCGCATGGCCGCGGCAGCCCGCTCGAACTGGTCGCGGGCGACGAGGAGTCGTGCCAGGGTCTCTGCGCCCCGTACGCCGTCGGGGAAGCTGACTGCCGCAAGGTGGTGACGCTCTGCGCTGGCGAACCGGCCGAGGCGGAGCGCGAGGTCTCCTGCGAGCAGGAAGGCCTTGCCGTCCCGGAGGTCCTCGACGTCCTCGAGGCCCAGCACCGAGTCGAGGACTGCACCGGCTCCCATCGGCTTCCGGGCTGCAGCGAGATCGCTCGCGGTACGCAGCCACGCCGCAGCACTGGCCTTGTCTCCCGCGAGCAGCAAGGACTGTTGCTGGAGGGCGAAGGTCTCGAGGTCGGGGTCCGGGCTCACGCTGGCGCGCGAACGCAGCATCTCCGCAACGGCAGTGGCGAGTTCGGCCAGCGCCAGCCGGTCCTCGCCGGCCATGGCCCTGCCCTGCACGAGGCATGCCTCGGCCGTCGTGTCCGCGGGCCATGAGCGCGTACACGACGGCCGAGGGTTCCGTGTTGGCCTGGCTGCGCAGCAACGCGGCAATCGAGACCTTGTCCTGGTCCTCGATGGCGCTGCGGAGCAGCGACTGCCACATGCCCGGGGTCGAAGTCGACTTGCGCAGCGCGAGCGCCAGCAGGTCGCTCACCACGCCGCCGCTCACCTGGCGTGCCTCGAGCAGCAGGGCGGCGATCTCGCCGTCCTCGGGGTGCAGCACCTTGGCCTTCTCGAGGAGGGCCACGGCGCCCGTGATGTCACCGGAGAGCAGCGCAGCCTTGCCCTCGAGGAGCCGCGGCCACCGCGACCACGGGAACTTGTCGATGGCGCGGCGCGCACAGGCGCGGGCCACGTTGAAGACCCGGTTCGCCAGGGCCGCCTCGGCACAGTTGATGAGCGCGACCGGCGTGGGGACGTCGGGGAGGTCGATGTTCCGTCGCAGGCACTGGTTGAGGAGGCTGGTGCCGTCCTGACCGGAAGGCGCATAGCTCATGTCCGCGGCGCGGGCCAGCAGGGTCAGAACCTCCTCGTTGCGCGGGTAGAGCTGCGATGCCTCCATGGCCGTGCTCAGGGCCGCACTGGCGAGGCCTTGCGTGATCTGCCACGTGGCCTTGGAGATGCGGGGCTGCAGGTCCTCGGTGCGGCCCGGGGCGGACATCCAGGTGCCGTAGGTCTTCTCGATGGCCTCCTGGCCTGCATCCAGCGTGCTCTGGGCGTCGACCCGCAGCTGCATCACCACGTGGAAGAAGTCCTCGCCGATGGTGGGCTTCGGCAGCTTTGCCATCAGGCGCCCTGCTGCATCCATGTGCGCGTCCACCTGGACGGCATCGCCGCGCAACTGGGCTGCGAGGCCGTAGGCGAGGTGCATCGCCAGGTTGACCGGGATGCCGTTCCTCACGACCAGTTCGGCGGCGTCGCCGACCCGGATCAGTCCGTCCACGTCGCCGAGGCGCCACAGGGCCTCGGCCTTCAGGGACATGAGGTTGCCGACGCGCGCGTCGATGGCGTTCTGGCGCAGGGCTTCCTCGACGATCGCATCCGGGAGGAAGCGCTCGGCCACCTGCACTGCGGGCCGATGGAGGCCGTCGCGCAGGTGGAGGCTCGCCTCGAGCGTGGCGCCCTCGATGGAGAACTCGTGGTCGAAGAGCAGCAGGTAGATCTCGCAGAGCGCGATCACGTCGTCGATGCGGCCTGCCTGCTCAAGGGCGAAGGTGAGAGCACGCCATGCCGCGATGGGCTGGCCGCCTGCCGGCAGGCTGTCGCGGAAGAACACCAGCGCCTCCTGGATCTGGCCGCGCAGCTTCTGCAACTGCGGACCGAGGCCGAGCCAGACCTGCTGCAGGCGCGCCTGCGCCGAGTAGAGCTTGCCGAGTTCCTCGTACCCGCGCTGGACGCCGGGGTCACCCTCGGGCCGGTAGAGGTAGGTGAGCATGGCGCGGATCGCCTCGCGTTCCTGCTCGGAGCCGATGTCGCGGCTCACCTGCGAGGAGACGTCCGTCAGCTGCTGCTTGTACGCGACCTGGCAGGCCTCGCCCGCCAGTTCGAGGCCGCGGCCCACGCCGGGATTCTCGCGCAGGAAGTCGAATGCCGCGAGGCGCGCCGCCTCGCCACGACCGAGCGAGGCAAGCAGCCAGATGCGCGTGAGGCGCAGGTCCGGCCGGTTGCTGTTCGGCATCGTGAGCAGTTCCTCGAGGTCCTGCAGGGACCTGCGGAGGTTGTTGGTCTGCTGGTGGGCGCGATGGCGGATCGACAGGAGCCTGGCCCGCAGTTCGGGCTGTTCGTTGAGGCTGCCGCTGCGTTCGGCGAAGTCGAGCAGTCGGACTGCTTCCTCGGGACGGTTGGCGACCAGCGCCGCCTCGGCCTCCTCGAGTGCGCTCTCCGGACCGGCGAGGCCCAGTGCCGCATAACCGATCGTGATGCCGAGGGCGGCGAGGGTCACGACCACGAAGAGGATGATGCTCCGGCGGAACATGTTTGGGCCCAGTGTAGCGTCAGCGAATCCCGTATTTGCGCAGCTTGGCGAACAAGGTGCTGCGGTTGATGCCGAGGAGTTCCGCGGCACGTTCGCGGTTGCCGCTGCAGTGCTGCAGCGCCTGCTCGATGAACAGCTTCTCCGGTCCCTCGAGCGCGTGCTTCAGCGGCAGGATCGGACTGCCTGCCACCAGGACGGATGAGGGGCCTGCCGGACTCCGCGGCAGGATGGCAGGGGGCAGGTCGACCACGTCGACATGGCTCCCCGTGGACAGCACCACGGCGCGTTCCACCACGTTCTCCAGCTGGCGCACGTTGCCGGGCCAGGGGGCGGCGGTGAGCGCCTGCATGGCCGCGGGCGTGAACCCCCGCAGCGACTTGGCGTGGTCCGCCCCGAACCGGCGCAGGAAGTGCTCTGCGAGGAAGGGGATGTCGCCCGGGCGCTCGCGCAGGGGCGGCATCTCGAGGGCGACGACGTGGATGCGGTAGTAGAGGTCCTCGCGGAACCTGCCCTCGCGGACGGCCTTCTCGAGGTCGAGGTTGGTCGCGAGCACGAGGCGCACGTCGACCGTGAGGCTCTGGGTGTCGCCCACGCGCTCGATGACGCGGTCCTGCAGCACGCGCAGCAGCTTCACCTGGAACGCAGGGGAGCTGGTGCCGATCTCGTCGAGGAAGATCGTGCCGCCGTTTGCAGCCTCGAACTTGCCGGCGCGGTCACGCGTGGCGCCGGTGAATGCGCCCCGCACGTGTCCGAACAACTCGGACTCCAGCAGCGACTCGGGCAGGGCACCGCAGTTGACCTCGACGAACGGGCCCTTGCTGCGCTGGCTGAGTGCATGGAGCGAGCGGGCGAGCAGCGTCTTGCCGGTGCCGGACTCGCCCGTGATGAGCACCGTGGTGCGGGTCTCGGCGACGGCCTTGATCGTCTTGAAGATCGCCTGCATCCGCGGATCCGTGCCCACGAGGTTCTCGAGGCGGATGCGGTCGTCCAGCGCCTCGCGCAGGTTGGCGTTCTCCTGCTGGAGGCTCGCCTTCTCCAGCGCGCGCTCGATGGCCACCACGACCTGGTCCGGGTTGAACGGCTTGCCGATGAAGTCCGCTGCGCCCTCGCGCATCGCCAGCACGACATCCTCGAGGCTGCTGAAGGCCGCGAGGAGGAGCACGGGCACGTCGGGACGTTCCTGCTTCAGCAGCCGCACGAGCGCGAGGCCGTCGATGCCGGGCACCTGCAGGTCGCACAGCACGAGGTCCGCCTCGCCCTCGCGCACGGCTGCGAGCGCCCTGCTGCCGTCTGCCGTGCTCTGCACCCGGTGGGAGCGCAGCCGCAGCAGCGCGGTGAGTTCCGCGTGGCTGTCGGGGTCGGAGTCGGCGATGAGGATCCTGGCCATGGGTCGCACGGGCGCGACGGGTCGCGCCGTTCGGACCCGTGTTCATCGGCTGCGACGGGGTCGTGGCTCAGGTCCGAACCGGTGCAGGCAGCAGGAAGTCGATGGCAACGGCCTGATCGGGCAGTCGCCTTGCGAGCGCCTCGCCGCCGTGTGCCGTGGCGAGCGCCTGGGCGAGGGGCAGGGCGAGGCCGTGCGTGGTGCCGCGCAGTGCGCGCGCGGCGAACCACGGCTCGAACGTTGCGGGCAGGCGCCACGTCGCGAAGGCCGCGCCCGCGAGTCGCATGCGCAGGCGTGCTGCATCCGGGAAGCGCGACACCACCCAGTGCACGAGGGCGCCGCTGTCGCGGAACTCGCGGCTCAGTCCCGCCAGGGCGCCGAGGGCGGCACGCGTGGTTTGCTCGTCGACGAGCGCGAGGATGGGGCCGTGGTCGGGTTCCCGCAGCACTGGCATGCCCGGTACCGCCTCTGCTGCCGCCGCGAGGGCGAGGGCGTGCAGGTCCACGGCCGTGCGCCGCTGCGGCACGGTCGCGGCCCTGCTCAGGAGGCGCAGCCTGTCGACGGCGGCGCGGATCCGGTCCATGCCCTCGCGCACGGCTGCGAGCGCAGGCCTCAGCGCGGCATCGCCCTGGGGCACGAGCGCCTCCAGCAACTGGAGGTGGCCGCTCGCGACCAGCAGCGGGTTGTTGAC
>JBEATZ010000332.1:0-5824 GCA_041161695.1 Planctomycetota bacterium
CGACCTCGCGCCGCTCTTCCAGCTCGCGCGAGCGGTCGAGGACCTCTTCGGCCGGCCGCAGGACATCGAATGGGCCCACGCCGGCGGGCGGTTCTTCCTGTTGCAGGCGCGCGACATCACGCGCCGCGCCGGCCAGGGTGACGACCCGGTTGCCGTGCGGGAACAGGAGCGAGCCGAACTCCTGGCCGCCTGTACCGGTGCTGAACCCGAAGAGGTGGTCTTCGCCACCGACGACTACGCGGCACTGCTGCCCGAGCCCACGACCCAGAGCCTGCAGTTGTTGCAGCACGTCTGGGCGCCGGGCGGCTCGGTCGACCTCGCCGCGCGAAGGCTGGGCATCGCATACCGCCACCACGATGCGTCGCCGCCCGTGATCCGCACGGCCTTCGGGCGCACGGTCGTGGACCGTCGCGCCATGGCCTCGGTGCTCGGCACCTCGGCGCGCGCGGGCTTCCGCATCGGCGCTGCGGCAACCGGCATCGAGCAGCACTTCCGCGAGGTGTTCCTGCCCGCGCACGAGCGCGAGTCGTTGCGCCTCGGCGCCATCGACCTCGCCCGCCTCTCCACGGAGCAGTTGCACCAGCTGCACCGCGAGACGCGAGAACGCTTCCTCACCGCCACCTACGTGGAGGCCGAGGTCGTCAACCTCGTGGCCGAGGCCTACCTCGGCACGGCGCGCAGGCGCCTGCAGCGCGCGGGACGCGATGCTGCCGGCGAACTCGGCCGCGGCGTGCACACGGTCGTGCAGCAGGCCTTCCGCGAGCTCGTCGCAGACGAGCGACACGACGCCGCGCAGCGCGTCGAGCGCTTCCTCCTCGGCTTCGGCCACCGCAGCGCGAGGGACTTCGAGCTGTCCGAGCCGCGTTTCCGCGAGGACCGTGCCATGGTCGCCGCCATGGCGGCGACGCGCGGCAGCAACGGAGAGAACCAGCCGACGGTGCCCACGGAGAGCGCCGAACTGCCCTGGCTCGCCCGCAAGGAGACCGAGCGCGCGCGCCGCTTCCAGGAACTCAAGGAAGAGGCCAAGCACGCGGCCTGCCGCGACCTCGAGCAGCTGCGCCTGCAGTTGCTGGAGATCGGCAGGCGCCATGGCCTCGGCACGGCCGTGTTCGACCTCGGCTTCGCCGAGGTGGACCAGCTCACGGTGCCTTCCTTCGTTCCCGCTGCACAGGCGCTTGCCGCGCGGCGTGCTACCCAGCGCCGATGGCTGCTGTCCGTGCGCATGCCCGAGCAGCTCACGCCGGTCGCGATCCAGCGCCTCGGCGAGCAGCTGCCGCTGCCCGCGATGCCTGCCGGCAGCATGCGCGGCGCACGCGTCGCAGGCGACCGCGAGGTCGTGGGCGCGGTGCGCGTGCTCGCGAGCGCTGCCGACCTCGACCGGCTCCAGCCGGGCGAGATCCTGGTCGCGCGCTGCACCGATCCATGCTGGATGGCAGGGTTCCGGCGCGCCGCTGGCCTCGTCACCGAGGTGGGCGGCTGGCTCTCGCATGCGGCGATCCAGGCGCGCGAGCACAACCTGCCTGCCATCGTGGGCGTCGCCGGCGCCACGGCACGCCTCAGGGACGGAGATGTCGTGAAGCTCACGCGCGAGGGCGTGGTCGAGCGGGTGGCGGACCGCAGGCGCGCCCCGCGGCCTGCCGTCGACGTCGCCGCACGCCTGCGGCTCGGCGACCAGACCGTTGCTGCGCGGCTCCTCGACCTGAACCAGGGCGGCGCCGCGGTGCGCTGGGAGCACGCAGGTCCGCCGAAGGAGAAGCGCTTCGACCTGGAGGTCGGCGGCGTGCTGCTCGAGGCCAGCCTCGCGTGGACCAACTGCACGCGGTTCGGCGTGCGTTTCGACACGGCTCCGGCCATGGAGCAACTGGCCACGATCGTGCGAGCGGAAGGCGCCGAGACCCCGAAGGCCTGAACACATGTCCCGTGGCCCCCGTGCCACGGGCCCTTCGAGCCCCCTCGCTCGCCGGGATTCGTCGGTTCAGTGGGCCTCGCCGTACTGCCGATAGGACGAGGGTCCTGTCAGGAGTATCGCCATGGCCAACCTTCTTCCCGCCCTGCTCCTCGGAGCCCTCTCGCTCGCCTCGGTCGCGCCTGTTGCAGCACAGCAGCAGACTGCTGCCGTCGTGTCCTTCACGTTCGGCACCTACTCGTTCAAGAAGCCCACGGACGTCTACAACGACTTCGCGCCCGCGATCGAGTCGCTGGAGAACGCGCTGGAGAGCCGGCTGAACCTGCCGGTGACCATCGACCTCAAGGTCTACAAGACCTACGAGGAATGCCTCGACAAGTTCGTCGCCGGTGAAGTGGACTTCGTCCGCTTCGGCCCCGCCTCGTACGTGATCGCGCGCGAGCGCAACCCCGAGGTGCAGCTGCTCGTGGCGGAACAGGAAGACGGCAAGAAGCGCTGCCAGGGCGTCATCGCCGTGCGCAAGGACAGCCCCGTGCAGTCGCTCGCCGATCTGAAGGGCCGCACGTTCGCCTTCGGCGACCAGCTCTCGACCATCGGCCGCTTCCTGTCCCAGGCCAAGCTGGTCGAGGCAGGCATCACCGAGAAGGACCTGAAGTCGCACGAGTACCTCGAGCGGCACGACAAGGTCTTCAAGGCCGTCGAGCTCGGCAACTTCGACGCCGGTGCGATGCACATCGCCACCTTCGAGGACAACAACACCGAAGGCAGCCTGCGCACCATCTGCGTGTTCGAGAACGTCGGCAAGCCGTGGATCGCCCGGGCCGGTCTCGACGAGCGCTTCGTCACGGCACTGCGCGAGTCGCTGCTCACCCTCGAGACGCCTGCGGCCCTCAAGGCCCTCAAGGTGCACGGCTTCCTGCCGGCAACCGACGGGGACTACCAGCTGGTTCGCGACGGCATGAAGACGGCCGAGCGGTTCAGCCAGCCCCACGCCACGCCGGACAAGGACTGATCCATGGTCGGGATCCGGGCAGCCTTGCTGGGGATCGCGAGCCGGTGGCGCAGCCGCATTGCGGTTCGCGTCGTCAGCGCGCTCGTGTTCCTCTCGGCGCTCGCCACGGTTTCCGTCGACTGGGCAACCTACCGTCAGGAGCACCGCGACATGCTGCTCCAGGTCGACGAGGTCGCCCTGACCCTCGCCGACTCCATGGCGCTGGCGGTGCCCGACTGGGTCCTCAACGACAGCGTCCCCGAGCTCGAGGCCTACGCGCGGGACATCTGCAACAAGGACGGCGTCGAGGTCTCCTTCGTCCGCATCCAGCAGGCCGACGGCAAGATCCTCGCCCGGCACCCGAGGCAGGACCACGGCACGCAGGCCCTGCAGGAGATGGTTGTCCGGACCACGAAGATCGTGGTGCCCAAGGCCAACAAGCTGCTCGGTTACGTGACGGTCGGCCTGCCCGTGAAGCCCTGGCGCACCAGCCTCGAGGCCCGTGCTGCCCAGAACCTCGTGTTGTACGCGGTGCTGTTCGCGATGATCACGCTCACCGTCGCCGCGATGCTGCGCACGCTCATCGGCCGGCCGCTGCACGGACTCGTCGAGCACGCTCGCAGGATCGGTTCGGGAGACCTCGGTCGCCCGGTTCCCGTCGAGGGCATCGACGAGTTCGGCAGGCTGTCCAAGACCATGGAGCAGATGCGTGCCGACCTCCATCGCTCCTACTGCGAGCTCGAGCAGCAGAACGTCGAGCTGAAGAAGGTCGACCGGCTCAAGGACCAGTTCCTCGCCAACATGAGCCACGAGATCCGCACGCCGCTGCACTCGGTGCTGTCGTGCGCCGAGCTGCTCGTGGACAGCAGTGAGTCGGAACGTTCCGCCTACCAGGAGTCGCTGGTGCGCAACGCCAAGCACCTGCTCGCCCTCGTCAACCAGGTGCTCGACTTCTCCAAGCTCCAGGGCGGCAGCTTCTGTCCCGAGATCGGCACCGTCGAACTCTCGCCGATCCTCCACGACGTCGTGTCCTGCATGAAGCCCCAGGCCGATGACAAGGGTCTCCAGCTGCGGCTGCACGTGAGGCCCGATGTCCCGCGCGCCATCCGCACCGACCAACTGCGTCTGCGCGAGATCCTGATGAACGTGGTGGGCAACGCCATCAAGTTCACCGAGATCGGCAGCATCGTCATCGAGTGCGGCATGGTCGAGTCGGGGGCAACGCCCCTGCTCGAGATCGTCGTCACCGACACCGGCATCGGCATCCCGGTGGATCAGCAGGACAAGCTCTTCCAGCCGTTCACGCAGCTGGATGCGACCATGACGCGCAGGCACGGCGGCAGCGGCCTCGGCCTGGTCATCAGCAGGAAGCTCGCCCAAGCCCTCGGTGGTGACGTCTCCATCGGCTCGGCGCCCGGATCCGGCTGCAAGGTGCGCATCACGGTGGGGGTCGGCCCCGTCGCGGACCTTGTGCGCCACCAGCCAGAGCGCACGCCCACGCCCGCAGCGCAGGAGCCCGCGAAGACGACGGCCCAGCCGCTCGCCGGCCGCGTGCTGCTCGTCGACGATGCTGCCGACAACCGCAAGCTCCTCAGCGTCATGCTGAGCAAGGCAGGACTCGAGGTCGTCACCGCCGAGAACGGCGAGGCGGCGTGCAAGGCCGTCAAGCAGTCGCTCGATGCAGGCAGGCCCTACGACCTCGTCGTGATGGACATCCAGATGCCCGTGCTCGATGGCTGCGGCGCAGCATCCAAGCTGCGCGGCGACGGCGTCGAGACGCCCCTCGTCGCCCTCACCGCCCACGCCACCGAGCAGGACCGCCAGCGCTGCCGCGAAGCCGGCTTCAACGACTACGCGAGCAAGCCCATCTCGCGCGGCCAGCTCACCGACCTCGTGCGCCGCAACCTCAAGTCCGCGGACTGAGTGTCAGTTGGGCTGGTGGGTCGTGCGCAGCACCTCGTGGTGCACGCCCTGCCCGAGATCGAGCGGGAAGCGGCTCTCGGCACCGCCCGGTCCGCGCACCACGATCGTGCAACTGCCCATGGGCACGGCCATGGCCGAGCGGATGGTGCCCCGTGCAGGCACCTGGTCGGAAGCCACGACGGCCTCGGCGCCCGTCCCGCCCAGCCAGTCGACGCGGTGCACGGCGCCACCGTTGTCGAGGAACTGCAGCTCGACCCGGCCGCTCTGCTTCGGGTCGAATGGGTTGCCCGCTGCGTCCAGCACGTCGAGCGTGAGCAAGCAGCCGCGCGCCATGCGGATGTCCTCCTCGACCGGGGTGATGCCGTTCACGTTCACCTGGCGCTCCACCGGCACCAGCGGCAACGGCTTGCCCTCGGCATCGACGGCGGCGGTGCGCAGCCAGTAGGTGCCCGGCTCGATGGGCGGCAGGCGGTAGGCGCCGTCTGCTGCCGCGGCACGGCGGCTCCACACCTGGGTGGTGCGATCCTCGCGCAGCAGCGTCACGCGGATGTTCGCGACCGGAGCCTGGTCGGCATCGCGCACGACGAGTCCGGTGTGCGCGGTCGCCACCACGGGAGCGAGCACGAGGTCGACGAGCAGCGGGTTTGCGCCCGGCGCAGGCGTGGTGAGGCGGCGCGTCACCGGCTCGAGGCCGGCTGCCTCGACCAGCAACTCGCCTTCGACGCCCGGTGCGAGCGGCAGGGCCGTGCGCCCGCCCTGCTCCTCGCCCTTCGCCGAGCCCGTGGGCGCCGTCCATCGCCACTTGAAGCCGGCAACGTGCTGGCCGGTGCGCTGGTCGCGCACCTCCAACTGCAGGTTGGGCGGCACCACGTCCGCTGGCTGGAGGTCGCGCACGGGCGCCTTTGGTTCCGCGACCACGGCTGCGGGTTCCGATTCCGTTGCCGTCTCCGTCGCCGTGCGCTGGAGCGCCGCCTGCTCGGCCTCGCCTGCCTGCGGTTTCGCCT
>JBEATZ010000333.1:0-4144 GCA_041161695.1 Planctomycetota bacterium
GTCGACGGGCTTGCCGCAGGACGGCCCCATCGAGCTCACCGTGGGCGGCAAGCCCGTCGACCAGCGCGTCTCCACGCTGCCGACCAAGTTCGGCGAGTCCACCGTGCTGCGCATCCTCGACCGCTCGGTGGTGGCCCTCGACCTCGAGAACCTTGGCCTGTTCCAGCAGGTCAAGGACCGGTTGCGCCGGTTCCTCGAACTGCCGCACGGCATCGTGCTGGTCACCGGTCCCACGGGCTCGGGCAAGACCACGACGCTGTACGCCATGCTCAACGAGGCGAACCGCGAGGACACCAAGATCATCACGGTCGAGGATCCCGTCGAGTACGCGCTCGAGGGCATCGTGCAGATCCCGGTCAACGAGGAGATCGACGTCACCTACGCCAAGGTGCTGCGCACGATCCTGCGCCAGGATCCCGACGTGATCCTGGTGGGCGAGATCCGTGACCGGGAGACGGCCCAGACCGCCATCGAGGCGAGCCTCACCGGCCACCTCGTGTTCTCGACCCTTCACACCAACGACGCACCGAGCGCCGTGACCCGCCTCGTCGACATCGGGGTCGAGCCGTTCCTGCTCGCCGCCACCCTCGAGGGCATCGTGGCCCAGCGCCTCGTGCGCAGGGTCTGCAATGGCTGCCGCACGGTCTACGAGCCGGGCGACGACGTGCTGCGCGAGCTCATGCTGCGCCGCGAGCAGGCTGCGGGCGCCACCTTCGCATTCGGCAAGGGTTGCGAGGCCTGCAACTACACGGGCTACAAGGGCCGCATGGCGCTGCAGGAGATCCTCGAGGTCGACGACGGCATCCGCGAACTGATCCTGCAGGGCGCGAGCACCTCGGCCCTGGCCCGGGCCGCCCTCGAGCGCGGCATGAGCACCCTGCGAGATGCCGGTCTCAAGGCCGTGTTCGCCGGCGCCACGACGGTCGAGGAAGTGATCCGGGAGACCGGCGTCTCCTGACCGCGGGGGAGCGCGGGTCAGCGGCCGTCGCGCGACATCGTCTTTGACCCGGCGCGGGGGGCTCGCTAACCTGCCTGCCCCATGAAGCTCAAGGTTCGTCGTTCCAGTCTCAAGCGCAAGAAGAAGGTCGGCTTCCGCACCCGCTCCAAGACCCGCGGCGGGCGCAAGGTCATCAAGCGCAAGATCCGTCGCTCGGGCAAGTTCCGCGTCGGCTGATCCGCTCCGGCCGCCGGCTGACCCCGCGGGCCCTGAGCCATGCCGAGGGATCGCCCGCGTGGCCTCCCGTGAATGCACGCGGGGCGCCTTTGCGCCCCGCTTCGTGGTCGTTGGACGGGTGGTCTGCTCGTTGCCAGCTCCCGGCCCCGCCGTGGCTCAGCTTCCCAGCCCCGCCGTGGCTCAGCTGCCGGGTAGCTGGCGCTTCAGGAACGCCATGTCCTCGGCGAACTGGTTGAGCGCCGCGCGGTCCGTCTCGCCGATCTTGCTGAAGGACGCGCTCACGCGCACGCCGCCGTCCGTGGTCTTCTCGAGGCTGGTGACCTTGGCAGGGGCCTCGATGAAGCCCTTCTTGATCATGCGGACCTGGAACTTCAGGTCGATCTGGCTGCCGGCGTAGAACAACTGCTCCGCCTGGCCCTGGCTCACGCCCTGCTTGGTGCCGTTCCACTGGAACGTCACCTGCGTGCCGTCGACGTTGGACATCGTGCCGAGCAGCACCTTCTTGCCGCCCATCATCTGGTTCCGCACGTCGTCGGGGAACGTGATCATCACCTTCTCCTGGTCGACGGGCGCCTGGCCGGCCAGTTCGCGGGCGTTGAGCGCCTTGACGATGACCTTGGTCGCATCGGCTTCGTTGTCGAACACCGGGACCAGGCGGTCGATGCCAACCTTGCCCATGACGTCGCGCACGAAGTTGGAGGCCGACGAGATCACCATGTCGCCGCCTTCCGCCTTGCAGCGCTTGTGCGCCTTGATGATGGCGCCCAGCGCCGTGGAGTTGATGAACTTCACGAGCCGCATGTCCAGCAGCAGGTGCGAGATGCCCTGCTCGATGAGGCCTTCCACTTCCTCCTGGAGCAGCGGGCAGTAGTAGGTGTCGAACTCGCCCTTGAGCGTGAGGACGGCGTAGTCCTCGTGAACGTTCTTGTCGATCTTCATGGGAAACGGATCCGGCAGGGGTTGGGCTGCCGGGGGGATTTTGGCGCGGCCCCGGCCCCTGCGCAACGAAGTTGGCTAGAGTTCCGGACTCGGCATGAAGCGCTTCTTCTTCTGGCGGAAAGGCAGGGGTGCGGACGAGCGGCAGGATGTCGCCCGGGGCGCCGAGGCCATCGAGTCGGACCGCCCTGCCTCGGGGCTCCTCACCGGCGATCCCCGCGAGGACGCGCGCTCGCTCGAGGTGCTCCTCGACACCATTGCCGCAGTGAGCGCGAACATCGACCTCGAGGCCGTGCTCGGCGACATCGTCGACCGGTCGCTCGTGGTCACGCGCGCCGAGCGGGCGATCCTGTTCCTCGGCAGCACGCCCGACGTAGTACAGGTCCGCATGGCCCGGGACCGGGAGGGCAAGGACCTCGGGGAGCCCCTCACCTTCAGCCGCAGCGTGCTGCGCCGCTGCCTCGAACAGGGGGCCGCCGTCCGCAGCGTGGTGCAGTCGGACGAGGAGGCGCTCGAACTGGGCAAGTCGGTCTACGACCTCAAGCTCCGGGCCGTGATGTGCACGCCCATGATCGTGCGGGACCGCATCATCGGCGCCATCTACGTCGACTCGCGTGCCATGCGACGCGAGTTCACGCCGCGCGACCTGGCGCTGTTCGAGGCCATCTCGGCGCAGCTTGCCGTGAGCCTGGAGAACGCACGCCTGCACGCCGACTCGATCGAGAAGCTGCGCCTGCAGAAGGACGTGGAGGTGGCGCGCAGGATCCAGGGGCACTTGCTGCCCAAGGTGCCGCACGACATCCCAGGGCTCGAGATCGCGCTGCACTTCTCCGCCGCGGACCAGGCGAGCGGCGATGCCTACGACATCGTGCCGATGGCGCGCAACCGCGTCGCGCTCATGGTGGGTGACGTCACCGGTCACGGCCTCGGCGCGTCGCTGCTGAGCCATGCGAGCCAGGCGGCGATGCGCAGCTACCTCGAACTGGACGTGGAACCGCAGGAGGTCGTCACCCGCCTCAACCACCGCCTCGTCGAGAGCGTCGAGGCCGGCAACTTCCTCTCCCTGCTGCTCGTCGTGGTGGATCCCGTCGCCCGCACCCTCCGTTACGTGAATGCCGGGCACCCGGGCCTCGTCCTGAGCCGCGCCTCGGGCGCCAGCGTGATGGAGAAGACCGGCATGGTGCTGGGCGTGCTGGGCGGGCAGGTCTACGAGGCGAGCCAGGTGGTGCAACTGGAACCAGGCGACGTGCTGTTGCTCCGCAGCGACGGCATCGACGAGTGCATGTCGCCGCAGCGCGAGGTGTTCGGGGACGACCGGTTGCTCGCCGTGCTGCAGGAGCACCGTTCCCGCAGCGCTCGCGAGATCCTCGAGGCGATCCGCGCCGCCGTGGACGCCCATGCCGGCGGACTCGGTCCCCAGGACGACGTGACCATGATCGCAGTGAAGCTGGTGGCCCCATGATGCGTTCCCGCGGAGTGCTCGTCGCCGTCGTCCTGCTCGCGCTGGCCGCCGGCGGCTACGTCTTCCAGCTCGTGCAGGCCTCGCGGCAGGAGTCCGCGGCGATCCGGCAGCTGGTCGCCGACGTCGCTGCGGAGGTTGCAAAGCCCGGCCCCGACTCCAGTGAGTTGTCGGCGCTCGCGACGCGCATCCGCAAGGTCGAGGGCCACGAGGCGATCCGCGAACTGCGGGTGGCTCTCGCGCGCATCGACATCGCCCGCGGGCGCGAGGACCAGGCGCTGCGCGAACTCGAGCCCCTCGTGCTGCTCGGCGACGGCACCGGTGAGGAACTGCAACTCACCGCATGGTGCCTGCTGCGTTCGCAGCAGCGCGGCGGCGACCTCGGCAAGGCGCGCAAGGCCCTCGACAGCGCCGAGGCGGCCTACGCGCGCTCCTCGGACCCGGTGGACCTTCGCCTCGCCCTGCAGGCCGCGATCCGGCTGCAGGACGATGCCGCAAAGGCCCGCGTCGCCGACCTGCTCGTGACGCGCCACGGCGACACCCGCGACGGACGCTTCGCGCGCCTGGTGCGGGAC
>JBEATZ010000375.1:0-2646 GCA_041161695.1 Planctomycetota bacterium
GGTCGACCTGGGCATCACACCGGACGCGATCCTCTCCACCATGTCCGCAGGACTGCTCGGCCGCGAGGTCGGCAAGTTCGAGGAGTCAGGCCGCGAACTGCGGTTGATCGCGCAGTACGACGACCGCACCAAGCCCGACATGGTCGCACTGCGTGCCACGCAGGTGAGCGGCCGCGGCGGCGCCCAGCAGCAGCTCGCAACCCTCGGCTCGCTGGAGTACCGGCGCACCCTCGACGACATCGAGTCGATCAACGGACGCGTCAACGTGGTGGTCGTCGGCAAGCGTGCCGACGGCATCACCTCCCGGGCGATGAGCACGATCCTGTCGCGCACCATGGAGGACTTCGCGCTCGCGCAGGGCTACAGCTGGTCCGAGGAGAGCGTGCAGCGCGAGTCCCAGGCACAGATGACCGAACTGCTCTGGGCCGTGCTGCTCAGCATCGTGCTGATCATGTTGCTCATGGCCATCCTGTTCGAGTCGGTGATCCAGCCGCTCGCGATCCTCGTCACCGTACCGCTCGCCATCTGGGGCGCGCTGTGGGCGCTCGTGCTCGTGCTGGGCAAGATCGACCCCATGGCGGTCATCGGGCTGCTGCTGCTCGGCGGCGTGGTGGTCAACAACGGCATCGTGCTGCTCGACCACATCGTGCGGCTCCGCAACCAGGGATGGGGCCGCGAGGACGCGATCCGCGAGGGCGTGGCCGTGCGCATGCGCCCCGTGTTCATGACGGCGTCCACCACCTTCGTCGGCCTGATGCCGATGGTGCTGTTCGGCGAGCGCGACGAGGGCTTGAGCTACGTCGGCCTGTCGGTGGCCGTGGCCTTCGGCCTCGCGTTCAGCACGGTGTTCACCGCCGTGGCCGTGCCGATCGCCTACAGCCTCGCCGACGACTACGTGCTGCTGCTGCGGGCGAGCTTCCAGCGGGCGCTGGGCCGCGCGGCTTCCTGACGGGAGCCGGCGCGGGGAGAGGGGCCTGCGAACTGGCGGCCTGCGGCTACTCGGGGCCCCGGAAAAAAAGGCCCCCTGGCTGGGATGTCTCTCGGTTCGGAAGGATCGTCAGGAGGAGCAGAGAGTCTCGGAAAGGACCCAGCCAGGGAGCCCACCTCGTCTCGTTTGCGGGTCCATGCAACCCGCATGGCCTCCTTAGTTGCCGGAATCCCTGCGGTTTCACAGTTGGTTCCGTGCTGCCGGCGCCGCGGCATCGCGCCCATGCGGCGGCGGGGAACTGCCCAGAAGATGCTTGTCAGCGGCGGGGCGCTCTGCTGAAATCCTCCGCCCCAATCGCCCCCAGGGCGCACGGCAGGATAGCTCAGCTGGTTAGAGCGGCGGCTTCATAAGCCGTAGGTCGCCGGTTCAAGTCCGGCTCCTGCTACCACTTGTGGCCAGGCCAAGCCCTGGCCACCGTCTTTTCCGGGCGGTTTGTCGCCCCCTTTCGTACTCCGGCCGGGGCCTCGGGTCGCCCCTCCGGGCGCCGACCTGCCCCTCAGCGCGAGGGACGCGCCAGCGCCAGGAACTCGGCCCGCGTGCGCTCGTCGCTGCGGAAGGTCCCCAGCAGGCACGAGGTCACCGTGTAGCTGTTCTGCTTCTGCACCCCGCGCATCATCATGCACAGGTGGCACGCCTCCACGATCACCCCCACGCCGTGGGGCTGGAGGACGTCCTGCAGGGCGTGCGCGACCTGCTGCGTGAGGCGCTCCTGGACCTGCAGGCGACGCGCGAAGACGTCCACCACGCGCGCGATCTTCGACAGGCCGACGATCCTGCCCTTGGGCAGGTAGGCCACGTGCGCCTTGCCGAAGAAGGGCGCCAGGTGGTGCTCGCACATCGAGTAGAGCTCGATGTCCTTCACCAGCACCATCTCGTCCGTCTCGGTCTCGAACAGGGCATCGCCGATGACCTGCTTCGGTTCGAGCGTGTGCCCGTGGGTGTAGAACTGGAACGCCTTCTCGACGCGGCGCGGGGTGTCGCGCAGCCCCTCCCGCGTGGGATCAGGATCGAGGGAGCCCAGCATGCGCCGAACGGCGTCCTGGAAGGGTGAGGAGGGGTGGGATACGGAGTCCATGGGGCGAATGCAGCCGACAGAGAATACCCGGGGTCCGCCCGCGGATTCAGGACAGATGCAGGGGCAGGTGGCTTTCCGGGGCCAACGCACCTGCGCCCGGGTTGGCGACCCCCGGCATCAGCGTCTCGGCGAGTGCCTGCTCCGGGGCGAGCACGGGCAGGAGTTCGCCCTGTTCCTGGCCCCACCGCACCACGCGCTCACCGTGCCGGTCGAGAACGTACAGCGCGCCCTTCTCGTCGCTCGCAAAGGCCACGACATCGCGCAGTTGGTCCAGCGGCTGTGGAACTTGCACGCGCTCGCCATCGGCCCGGAACGCGCGCACCGAACCGTCCTCCAGCGCGACAAGGATGATGCCGTCGTGGAGACGGCACACGGCAGCGGGGAGCAGTTCGGGAGCGGCCGGATCGGCGACCGTCCGCATGCGCACGCTGGCGAGAAAGCCGCCGTCGGGCCGGTAGCGCAGCACCCTGCCCTGCAGCGTGTCGGCGACGAGGATCCCCAGTGCGTCGACCCAGATGCCGCGTGGTGCACCGAACCAGCCCTCGGTGTCGCCCTCGGGCAGGAGCGGCCGCAGCAACGCACC
>JBEATZ010000356.1:0-2889 GCA_041161695.1 Planctomycetota bacterium
GCGCCATCCAGCTGCCCTTCGACCGCATCCATCCGTACCTCAGCCTCGACGACCTGCTGCGCAAGTCGGGCCGTGCAGGTGAGGCGGATGCCATGTGGGAACGGCTGCTGCGCGAGCGCCCGCAGGAACTCGATGCACACCTGTTCCTCGCGAGCCGCGCCATGGACCTGCAGGACTGGCCTGCTGCGCAGCTCCGGCTGCGGGCGGCGCTCGCGATCCAGCCGGACCGGCGCGACGTGCAGGATGCGCTGCGCGAGGTCGAGGCGAAGCTGCGACGGTGAGCGCATGCTGCTGCAGGCTCAGGCCCGCAGCAGCGACGGATCTGCCTGCAGCGCGGCCAGCAAGCGGCGCATGGCCTTGCCGCGGTGGCTCACGGTGTCCTTGGTGGCCGGGTCGAGGTCGGCAAAGGTGCGCGGCGGCACGGCAGCCGCGTGCTCCAGCGCGACGAAGGCCGGGTCGTAGCCGAATCCGCCTGCGCCCTGCGGCGCCCGCAGCATGAGGCCCTCACAGTGCTCCTCGACGGCAAGGCGCACCGTGCCGTCCGGGCCGCAGAGGCAGATCGAACAGGTGAAGCGCGCGGTGCGCTTGCCGTCGGGCACCTGCTCCAGTTCCTGCAGCAGCCGCAGCAGCCGGCCGCGGTCGTCGAGGCCCGGACCGCCGTAGCGCGCGGACAGCACGCCCGGCCTGCCGTGGAGCGCATCCACGCTGAGGCCCGAGTCGTCGGCGAGGGCCACGGCGCCCGTGAGCTGCGCGAGCGCGGCAGCCTTGAGGCGGGCGTTGCCTCGGAAGTCGGGCTCGGTCTCGGCGACCTCGAAGGGAGCGCCGAGCTCGTCCACGGTGTGGAGCATGAGTCCCGTACCGTCGGGCAGCCGCATGCCGCCCAGGAGGCGCTCCATCTCGGCGCGCTTCTTCCGGTTGCCGGTCGCGAGCCAGAGGTGGGCCATCGCGCGGGTTCCCGGCTCAGATGCCGAGGACCTTCTTCTGCAGTTCCAGCACCTGCGTGCAGCCGACGCGGGCGAGGTCGAGCATGGCCTGGAACTGCTCGAAGGCGATGGGGCGCTGTTCTGCGGTGCTCTGCACCTCGATGAGCCTGCCGTCCGCGGAGCACACGACGTTCATGTCGACGTCCGCGGTCGAGTCCTCGACGTAGTCGAGGTCGATCATCGGCACCTCTTTCACGAGGCCCACGCTCACGGCGCTCAGCATGCCGCGCAGCGGCCACTTCTTGAGCAGGCGCTTCTCCTCCATCCACAGCAGTGCGTCGTAGAGCGCCACCAGCGAGCCGTTGATGGCCGTGGTGCGTGTGCCGCCGTCGGCGCTGATCACGTCGCAGTCGACCCACAGCGTGCACTCCGGCATGCCGGGCAGGTCCATCGCGCAGCGCAGCGCGCGGCCCACCAGTCGCTGGATCTCCTGGCTGCGGCCGTCGATCGGCCTGCCGGTGCGGCCGTCGCGCGGCTTGCGGGGCGTGCCGCTGCCGGGAAGCATCGCGTACTCGGCCGTGAGCCAGCCGCCCGGCTTGCCGTACATCCACTGTGGCACGCGCTCCTCGACCGTCACCGTGCAGAGCACGCGCGTCTTGCCGCACTCGGCGAGCACGGAGCCGGGCGCCTCGGTGAAGCCTCGGGTGAACTTGATGGCGCGGAGCTGGTCCGGCTTCCTGCCGCTGGTGCGGGTCGCAGTCGTGTCCATGATGGGGGCGAGGAGGATAGCAGCGCCCGCGCGCCCGACCACCTCCGGCGCGAGGATCAGCCGACGAGGATCCGGCCGAGGGCCGTGCGCAGTTCGAGGAGCCCGAAGGGCTTGCCGATCCGGTGGACGCGGCCCGCCAGTGCCACGGGCATCGGGGTCTCGGCCCCCTGGCGCTCGAGGATGCAGACCTTCAGGTCCGGCGCGAGGGACAGGGCACTCGTGGCGAGCTGTTCTGCCGCCATGGTGCTCGACTCGCGGTCGCAGACCAGCAGCTCGAAGCGCTCCGGCGTCGCCTGCAGCAGGGTGCGGACGGCCGCGGCATCGGCGCAGCTGAACACGTTGCGCCCGCGTGCCTTGAGCTCCTCGACCGTCATCGAGCGCAGGTCCGGGTCCGCCGCGAGCACGATCACGCCGCCGAACCGGTGCTGGCGCGTTGCCTCGGGAGCAGCCTGCTCCTGCAGGGTCGCAGGCGCCTCGGGCGCGGGGATCGCCAGCGAGGGCAGCTCGGTGCCCTCGAGCCGCACGAGCGCACGGGCCGAGGCGCCCGGACGGTGCAGCAGCGTGAGTTCGCCGCCCTGGCTCGCGAACAGGTTGCGTGCAGCCGAACTCTCCAGCTCGAAGGCGTTGAGGTTGGGCGGCAGGCTCCGGCTGATGTCGTGTTCCTCGATCCAGTCGAGGTGCAGCTCGAGGCGGACGCCGGGGCGGTCCTGGTCGAGGTGCGGCTCGGCGCTGATGGTCAGCCGGGTCGCGCCCTGTTCGAGCTGCGTGAGGGCGATGCACGCGAAGCGCAGGGCATCCTGCAGCGCGACACGGTCGCCGTGGACGGAAGGCAGGTTCCCGGGCAGGTGGAAGCTGATCTGCAGGCTGCGTTCCATCGCCTCGAGCTGCTGGCGCAGGGTTTCCAGCAACTCCTGCGCACGGGTGGTGTCGTTGCCGCGAGGCGGCGGCGTCACGTAGGCCTGCAGCTTCTTCTGGAAGTGGCGGATGCTGCGGGTGGTGCGCCACAGGCGCTCGGCGCTGCGCGGGATCTGTTCGGGATCGGTGGCGTTCTCGATGAGCCGGTGCGCATTGCCCTCGAGGGCCGAGATCATGCCGGAGAGCTGGTCCGCCACCGTCGAGGTGATGGCGCGCGCATCGGCTGCGAGCATCGGCTTCGCAGCCGGGTTGGTGCCGCGGGCGCCGGGCTTCTTCGCCGGG
>JBEATZ010000470.1:0-3698 GCA_041161695.1 Planctomycetota bacterium
ATGCAGCGCTACTACAAGGACCATCCCGAGGCCGGCGGCTACCTCTACTGCGCGCTGCGCGCGCCCACCAACGAGTGGAACGGCTTCTACACCGACTACTTCTACCCGCTGCTGGAACAGCTGATCCGCCAGTTCCTCGTGTGCGCGGACGTCGATCCCGACCGCGTGCACGCCATCGGCTACAGCCACGGCGGCTACGGCGCGTTCGCCATCGGGCCCAAGCTGCCGTACCGCTTTGCCGCCGTGCACAGCTCGGCTGCCGCGCCCACGGACGGGCAGACCGCGGTGGACGGCCTGCACTCGCTGCCGTTCACCTTCATGGTGGGCGAGAAGGACACCGCGTACGGCAGGCGGGAGCGGTGCGAGGCCTTCGACAAGGTGGTGCAGCAGGTGCGAACCGAGCGGCCGGACGCCTATCCCGTCACCTTCCTCTACAAGGAAGGGTACGGCCACGGCGGCCTGCCGGACCGCGACATCCTGCCGGACCTGCTGAAGCACGTGCGCGTGGTCGCGCCCGCGAAGCTGTGGTGGCGTCCGACGGACGGCACCGTGCGGCAGCACTACTGGCTCGAACTCGACGCACCGGCGCCGGGGCAGTTCCTGCATGCCGTGCGCGACGGCAACGAACTCACGGTCTCGGCCGAGAACGTGGCATCCGTGCGCATCCGCCTCGATGCGCGCACCGTGGACCTCGGCAAGCCGTTCGTGGTGCGCACGGGCGACAGGAAGTCGAGCCACGCGCTCGCGCCGTCCCTTGCCGCACTGTGCCGCTCGATCGAGGCGCTGGGCGACCCTCAGCTCGCCGGCAGCGTCGCGCTCGAAGTCGCCTTGCGCTGAGCCCGGTGCAGCAGGAGGAAGCCCGCGCCCAGGGCGAGGCCCGCTGCGCAGCAGCCGTACCAGAGCGCGGCAGGACCGAGTACGTCGTAGACCGTGCCGCCGGTGAACGGCGCGACGATCCAGGCGAGCGCGAAGGTCGAGCTGTAGAGCCCGAGGTAGCTGCCGCGCGCCCGGTCGGGGGCAATCGAGCTCACGTGCGCGCCCAGCAGCGGCGACCACAGCATCTCGCCGAGGGTGAAGCACAGCATCATGGCCACGAGCCCCGCGGTGGTCGGCGCCACCTCGAACATGCAGAGCGACAGTCCCACGACGGCGCTGCCCATGGCGACGATGGGCAGTGGCGCGTGCCGGCGCAGCACGTGCACGAGCGGCATCTCGACCAGTGCGATGAGCACGGGGTTCACGGCCAGCAGCCAGCCGATCTCGTCCTCGCGCCACCCGAGCGAGTCCTTCATGTGGCGCATGCCGCTGCTGTACATCTGCATGAACACCATCGTGATGCCGGTCGAGAGCGCCAGCAGCACGAGCAGCCTGCCGTCGCGCCACGGCGAGCATGCGGGATCCACGGCAGAGGTCGCGCCGCCCGCGTGGGGCAGCTGGCGGATGCGCGACCGCAGGGCGAGCAGCAGCAGTCCCGCGGCCACGCAGGTGGCGCCGTCGGCGAGGAACAGCAGGTCGTAGCCGATGCCAGCCAGTTCGCCGCCGATGGTGGGGCCCACGGCCCATCCTGCGTTGATCATCAGACGGTTGAGCGCCAGGGCCTTGGCGCGCACCTCGACGGGAGCAGCATGGGTGACCGCGGCCATGTTGCCGGGCCGGAACATGTCGTTGAGCAGTCCCAGCACGAACATGCCGGCACCGAGCCAAGGCAGCGTGCTCGCCTGCGTGAGCACTGCGAACCACGCGCCTGCGAGGAGCAGCGAGGCCACCTGCAACTGCACGGCGCCGATGCGGTCCGCGAGCCTGCCGCCCAGCACGTTCCCCAGCACCGAGCCGATGCCGTACACGCCGAGGAAGGCGCCTGCCTCGCTCACGCTCAGCCCGAACTCCTGCTTCAGGTAGATCGTGAAGTAGGGCACCACCATGGTGCCCGCGCGGTTCACGAACGCGACCATCGACAGCAGCCAGCACGAGGCCGGCAGCCCACGGTAGGTGTCGCGGAAGAGCCGGAGGACCGGGCGCACGGCAACAGGGCGGCTTGCGTGCGGCTCAGCCGCGCCGCAGCGCCTGGGTGGGGACCATGCGCGAGGCGCGCCACGCCGGCCATGCGCCGCCGATCAGGCCCAGTGCAGCCGCGAAGACCACGGCCACGAGCATGACCGAGGGCGTGGTGCGGAACGCGAACGTCACCTCGGAGAACGTCTGGTTCATGGTGCCCGTCTCGAAGCCCTGGAACGGCAGCACGAGCAGGCAGCCTGCAATGCCGCCCAGGATGCCGAGGGCCACGGACTCGAGCAGGAAGGCGAGGAAGATCGACAGCGGCCGGTAGCCGACTGCCTGCAGGATCCCGATCTCGTGGGTACGTGCCGCGATGGCGGACAGCATGGCGTTCACGCCCGTGAACACTGCGGCGATGCCCATCACGGCCGCGAGGAACCCGCCGAGCACGGTGAACACCGTGGACAGGCGTGAGGTCTGGCTCGCAAGGTAGTCGCGCTCGCTCTGGATGCGCGGCTGCGTGCGCCGGTCGTCGGCGAAGCGTGCCTCGACCGCGGCCAGGTCGGTGCCGGGCTGCATGCGCGCGAGCACGCGGCTGCGGACCGGGCGCTCGAGCGCCGCCGAGAGGCGCTCGAGGTCGCCCCAGATCTCGCTGCGGTAGCCGCCCTTGCCGCGGAAGGTGCCGACGATGCGGAACGGCACCACGTTGATGCGCAGCACGTCGCCCACGTTGCAGCCCGCGAGCCGGCCCAGGAGTCCCTCGCCGACGATGAGTTCGTCGGTGCCCGGCTCGAACCTGCGGCCCTCGACGATCTCCAGGTCGCTGCCGTGGAGGTCGAAGGTCATCTGTTCGACGCCGCGGATCGCCACGTTGGTCTCGCCGCCGTCGACCTTGCGCCGGCGCACGGCGAGGAACATCTCTGCCGAGGCCATCGGCTGGCCGGCCTCGTTGCGGGCGATCTCGGCGGTTTCCTTGGCGATCAGTTCGCACTGCTCGCGCGGCAGGCCGCTCTCGCCCTCGGACGTGGCGCCCTTGCGCAGGAAGATGGCGAGGTCCGCGCGGCCGCGCTCCTGGAACAGCGTGGCAAAGCCCTGCTGCAGCGACAGCATGCCCGCGAGCACGGCCACGGTGGCGCCGATCGCGCACACCGTGAGGAAGGTCGAGGACCTCCGCACCCACAGGCTGCGGATGTTGTAGCGGAAGGGGACGAGGGCCATCAGCCGACCTCCCGCAGTGCGGCGATCACGCTCAGCTTGCTTGCGCGCATGCCCGGCACGATGCCGGAGACCAGGCCCACGACCAAGGCGAGCCCCGTGCCGAGGCCCAGGGTGGTTGGGTCGAACTCGAAGCCCGGGAGCTGTGCACCCAGCACGCGCTGGAACGGCGCCTCGAGGCCGATGGCGACGAGCGCGCCGAGCCCTGCGCCCAGCGTGCAGAGGAGGAGCGACTCGCCGACGAGCAGGCCGCCCACGACGTGGTCCGCGAAGCCGAGCGCCTTCAGCACGCCCACGTCGCGGGTGCGCTCGCGCCCGGCCATGATCATGGTGTTGAGGACTGCGAAGAAGATCGCGAACAGCACCGCGCCGCCCACCAGGCGGAGCAGCGCAGGCACGTCGCCGAGCATGCTGATGAACTGGCGGTTGAACTCCGCCTCGGTGGTCGCCTGCACGCGCTGCGGACCGTTCTCGAACAGCTCGTCGAC
>JBEATZ010000475.1:0-4571 GCA_041161695.1 Planctomycetota bacterium
AGACCGGCGCGCCCTGCCGCAGCGACCGCATCGCCAAGTACAACCAGCTGCTCCGGATCGAGGAGCACCTGGGCGCGAGCGCGACCTACGGCATCTGAGGCCCTCCTGCCCCGGAGAGCCGTGGCGGAGCCGGGGCCACGGCGCTAGCCTCCCGGGGTCGAGATGGCGGCCTCCGACCCTGCATCCGTGGACCAGTCTGCCTTCCCCCACTGGGTGGCATGGGGCAGCCTCGCCATTGCACTCGCGCTGTTCTTCGCCAACACGGTGCCCGCCGTGCGCGAGCGCGCGTCGCTGCAGGCCACCGAAGAACAGCTGAAGTCGCTGCGCAAGCGCACGGACAAGGAACTCGCGCGCGTGCTGCCGAGCACGCCGGGCGGCAGCGGCGAACAGGGCGAGGACCTGCAGGAACTGTTGCTCGCCATCGACCGCATGGGCTGGACGCCCGACGAGTTGCTGCGCGCAGTGCCGGAGCCCGTGGCCCCCAAGCTCGACCCCGTGGACCAGCCTGGCGAGCCCGCACCGGCCGAGCCGCGCCGCGACGAGAACGTGCGCATCGAGCCGCCCGTGCGCCGCTGAGCGCGCGAGCATGCAGCCCTGAAACGCCGCGCGGCGACCTCCCGGGTGGGAAGCCGCCGCGCGCGTGCCGATGGCAGCCGAACAGCTCAGCCGGTCACTGGGTACCGACCTTGAGGGAGAGGCCGTTCGAGGTCACGGCGCCGAGCAGGTTGTAGCCCGGGGTGAACGCAAACGACTGGGCGTAGAACTGCACGCCAGTGAGGTTGGGCTGGTTCGGGATGGCCAGCGGGTAGCTCGCGCTGCTGCCCGAGGGGAAGAACGCGTTGGTCACGTCGAAGCCCACGTACTGGAAGCAGCCGGGCGCGCCGAAAGCCGCGAGATCGACGCCCGGATTGTTCTGGGTGAAGCTCAGGATCATCGCACCCAGGAAGGTGTTCGGGCCGATGTTGGTCACCAGCAGGTTCGGGGTGGTGCCCACGATCGGCCGGGCCGAGGCGCCGAGTAAGAGCCGTGCGAGGCGCGTGCCGGTGTTGGCGATGGCCGTGGTGAAGTAGCTGGAGAAGTCGGCCATGCCAGGGTCGTTGGCGCCATTTCCCTCGCTGAAGCCGGCCAGCACGCCCGAGGTGGCCGAGCCCGGCCAGCCCTGGCAGTCCTGGTAGCGCATCTCGAACGCGCCGCTCGCCTTCAGCACCAGCTGGAAGGTGTTGAGGCGCACCGGGGTGGTCGAGGTGCCGCCCGTGCTGTAGTCGGGGATGCGGTTCCAGGTGACGACGAAGTCACCGCTGACCACATCCGCCTCGGCCGTGATCTGGCCGTAGCGCAGGGTCGTGGCCGGGTCGATCGTCGTCGGGTTGAGGTCGCGCCAGAAGCAGGCGATGCGCGGGGCAAGGCTGAGCAACTCGGCCACCGTGGCGGACAGGTCGGTGCTGGTCTGCACGCCGTCGAGCCACACGAAGCCGTTGGAGCACACCTTGATGGCCGTGGTGCTGCCGCCTGCGAACGGGAACGTGAACGGCAGCGTGAAGGCTGCGCTCAGGCTGTCGTCAGTGAGCAGCAGGTCCGCGCTCGTGGGCGTGTACCAGGCGCCCGTGCCGGGAACCGACACGTAGCCGCCGCTGCCGTTGGGCAGGAAGGTGACGGCATTGGTGCCGGCCGGGTTGCCGAGGTCCGTGGGCGCGCTCAGCGTGGTGAAGTACTCGTACAGCGAGGTCTTGAAGTTGTAGCAGCCCTGCCCGTAGCTGTCGGCCGCGGCGAAGCCTGCGACCTTCCAGTCGATGACGGGCGCCAGGTTGAGCTGGGTGGTGCCGGTGAGGGCGGTGTTGCTGGTCAGGTTGTAGACGCGGCTGCCGAGGCCGATGTTGGGAGCCACGGTGCCCGTGACGTAGTCCATGCTGGAGGGCGTGGCGCTCGCGCCCGAGGCAACGAAGCTGCCGGCCGGGAAGGACACGTCGAGGCAGAGGTCGCCCAGGGTGGGGTCATAGGCGAACGGCGTCGCAAAGGTGATGTCGACGTACCAGACGCTCGGCGTGGTGCCTGAGGTGGAGCCCACCAGCACGCTGCCGGTGAGGACGTTGGTCAGGTTGGCGCCGTGGTTGGAGGCAAAGGTGGTGCTGGGCGTCAGGTAGTCGACGGCCGCCGTGGAGATGTCGATCACCACGTTGTTGTAGGTGCCGCCGGTGAAGGTCGTCGTCGAACCGTTGGCGCGGAAGCGGCAACCCTGCAGCAGCACCGGGCCGTTGATGCCCTGGTTCAGGAAGTTGGTGCTGTCGAGGATGGTCTGGTTGCGGATCACGGAGTTGCCGCGGCCCCACGGGTAGGCGCTGGAGGAGTTCCCCTCCACGGTGCCGAACCCCTGCGGGGTGATGAGTTGGGCAGTGAGCGTGGCGCTGAGCCACAGGCCCGAGACAAGGGCTGATGCGGTGCGAATCATGGGGAGTGTCCTTCGAGGAACGTGACGACGGGGGAATCGAATGGGGTGCGGATCCGGCGGCATGCCGCCGGATCAGAGCGCGCCGATCCTGAGGCCGAGGCCGTTGGAGGTCACGGCGCCGAGCAGGTTGTAGCCCGGGGTGAAGGCAAACGACTGGGCGTAGAACTGCACGCCGTTGAGGTTGGGCTGGTTGGGGACCGCCAGCGGCAGGCTCGCGGTACCGCCCGTCGGGAAGAAGGCGTTGGTGATGTCGAAGCCCACGTACTGGAAGCAGCCACCCGCGCCGAAGGCGGCAAGGTCGATGCCCGGATTGTTCTGGGTGAAGCTCAGGATCATCGCGCCGAGGAAGGTGTTGGCGCCGATGTTGCCCACCTGCAGGCTCGGCGTGGTGCCGAGCACCGGACGCGCCGAAGCCGCGAGGCTCAGGGGCGCGAGGCGCCCGCCGGTGTTGGCGATGGCGGTCGAGAAGAAGGTGGAGAAGTCCACCGGGCCGGGGTTGTTGGCGCCATTGCCCTCGCTGAAACCGGCCAGCACGCCCGAGGTGGCGCTGCCCGGCCAGCCCTGGCAGTCCTGGTAACGCATCTCGAAGGCGCCGCTGGACTTCAGCACCAGCTGGAAGGTGTTGAGGCGCACCGGCGTGGCCGAGGTGCCGCCGGTCGAGTAGTCGGGGATGCGGTTCCAGGTGACCACGAAGTCACCGGTGGCGACGTCGGTCTCGGCCGTGATCTGGCCGTAGCGAGCGGCCGTCGCGGGATCGATGGTGACCGGGTTGAGGTCGCGCCAGAAGCAGGCAATGCGCGGGGCGAGGCCGAGCAGTTCGGCCACCGTGGCCGAGAGGTCGGTGCTGGTCTGCACGCCGTCGAGCCACACGAAGCCGTTGGAGCAGACCTTGATGGAACTGGTGCTGCCGCCCGCGAACGGGAACGTGAAGGGCAGCGTGATCGCCGGGCTCAGGCTGTCATCCGTGAGGGCGAGGTCCGCGCTCGTGGGGGTGTACCAGGCGCCCGTGCCGGGAACCGACACGTAGCCGCCGCTGCCGTTGGGCAGGAAGGTGACGGCGTTGGTGCCGGCCGGGTTGCCGAGGTCCGTGGGCGCACTCAGCGTGGTGAAGTACTCGTACAGCGAGGTCTTGAAGTTGTAGCAGCCCTGGCCGTAGGGCTCGGCACCGGCGTAGCCGGCGATCTTCCAGTCCACCACCGGTGCATAGTTGAGGCCGACGGTGCCGGTCGCGGCGGCTGCGGTGATCGAGTAGACGCGGGTGCCGAGCGCGACGTTCGGGGCGATCGTGCCGGTCACGAAGTCGGAACTCGACGGCGTGGTGCTGGCGCCTGCGGGCGCGTAGGAGTTGGCCGGGAAGGAGATGTCGAGGCAGAGGTCACCCGCTGCCGGGTCGTAGGCAAACGGCGTGGTGAAGTTGATGTCGATGTACCACTGGCTCGGGGTCGCTGTCGTGGGAACGGTGGTCGTGTTGCCGACGACCACGGATCCGGTCAGCACGTTCTGCAGGTTTGCGCCGTGGTTGGCGGCAAAGGTGGTGCTCGCCAGCAGGTGGTCCACCGGCGCGGTGGACATGTCGATCACCACGTTGTTGTAGGTGCCGCCGGTGTAGGCGAGGGTGGTCGACGCATTGGCGCGGAAGCGGCAGCCCTGCAGCAGCACCGCAGACCCGACTCCCTGCCCGGTGAAGTTGGAGGAGTCGATCAGGAACTGGATGCGGATGAGCCCCTGCGCACGCGCCCACGGATAGGTGTTGGAGGTGTTGCCCTCGAGGCTGGCGAAGCCGGGCGGCGTGACGAGTTGCGCCGTCAGGGCTGCGCTGAGGAACAGGGCGGATGCGAGCGACGAAGTGGTGCGGATCATCAGATGGCTCCTGGCAGGGAAGGCACGAACGACCGTTGGGAACGGAAGAGGATACCTCTGGGATACAAGACGTGCGCTGCCAGGGGAAGGTTCCGGTGGTCCGTGCGCCCGACCGTCCCGGGCGCGGCCCGATGCCGCTGCGGACCGCCGTCCACCGGCCCCGTGAACGCGCGCTGGGAGCGGGAGTTCTGGCCGGTGCCTCGCGTGTTGGGGCCGCGCCGAATCCACCGCGAGGAGTGGTTGCAACCGCTTCGAACTCCTAGGC
>JBEATZ010000481.1:0-11616 GCA_041161695.1 Planctomycetota bacterium
GTCGACGAGCGCGCGCAGCGCCGAGGCCAGCTGCGCCTGGCCGCCGTCCACCACCAGGAGGTCGGGCAGGTCCTCGTCGTCGCGCTCGAGTGCGAGGCCGAGGCTGCGACCAACCGCCTCCTCCATGGCCGCGAAGTCGTCGGCAGCATGTTCCTTCGAGATGCGGAACCGCCGGTAGTCGGCCTTGTGGGGTTTCCCGTCGACGAAGCAGACCCGCGATGCAACGGTCGACGTGCCCTGGATGGTCGAGACGTCGATGCAGTGGATGCGCTCGGGTGCGGCGTCGAGGCCGAGCAACGCTGCCAGGCGCTCGGCGCCTGCGCGCCTGCGCGATGCGGCGTCGGTGGCAGCGGCATCGGCCAGCGCTGCATTCTGCTGCGCCAGCTCGAGGCGTGTGCGCGGGGTGCCGCGCTGCGGCACGTGCAGCTCGACCCTCGCGCCGCGGCGCTCCGACAGCCAGGGTTCGATGGCCTCTGCCTCGGCAGGCAGCACCGGCACGAGGATCGACTGGGGCACGGGAGCATCGCCCTCGTAGAGACGGCCGAGCAGGTCGGCCAGCAGCAGGTCGTCGGGCAGGTCGCCCACCGGACGCTCCCGGCGGCAGCCGGCGAGCAGGCCGTTGCGGAAGCTGAGGACCGCCACCTGCACGGCATCGCCGCTGCGGTGGATGCCGATGGCATCCTGGTCGCGCTCGTGGGCCGCGGCAGTGCGGCGTTCCACCACCTGACCGAGGGCCTCGAGCAGTTGCTTGGTCTCCTGCGCCTTCTCGAACTCGAGCTGCTCGGCAGCACGGTGCATGCGCTCCTGCAGTTCGCGCACCACGTCCTCTGCGTCACCCCGCAGGATCGCAACGGCGCGCTCGAGGTGCCGCTCGTAGTCCGGACGCGAGATCAGGCCGGTGCACGGTGCCGGGCAGCGGCCGATCTGGTGCTTCATGCAGGGGCGACTGCGGTTGTGGAACACGGCATCGGTGCAGTCCCGCAGGGGCGAGACCTTGTGCAGCAGGCGCAGGGTCTGGCGCACCGCGCGGGCCGAGGCAAAGGGCCCGTAGTAGTCGGCGCCGTCGGTGCGGCGCCTGCGCGTGAGGCGGAACCAGGGCCAGGGCTCGCGCCGGTCGAGGCGCAGCATCAGGAACGACTTGTCGTCCCGGAGCTTGATGTTGTAGCGAGGCTTGCGCTGCTTGATCAGGGAGTTCTCGAGCAGCAGGGCCTCCTGCACCGTGGCGGTGACGACGAAGTCGACCGTTGCCGCCTCGCGCGTAAGGAAGCGGAGCTGCGGCCTGCCGTCGCCACCGGGCACCAGGTAGCTGCGGACGCGGGAACGGAGGTTCGTGGCCTTGCCGATGTAGAGCGCCTTGCCCGCGGCATCGAGGAACAGGTAGACGCCCGGGAGCTCGGGGAAGCGGCTCACGTGCTCGAACGAGCTGCGGCTCACGCGAACTCCATCTCCAGCTTCTCGAGGCGGAACACCTCGTCGCGGATGCGGGCGGCGAGTTCGAAGTCGAGTGCGCGGGCCGCGGCCATCATGTCGTTGCGCAGCTTCTGCAGGTGCAGGGCGAGGCTGCGGCGGTCGGGGAACGCGGGCTGTGCGGGGATGCCGGGAACCTCGGCCGCGGGTTCCGAGCCGCCCTGGCGGGACTTCGCCGACTTCCTGCCCCGCTTGCCCTTTGCCGGTCCGAGTTCCTCGGCGGGCAGTTCCTGCAGCAGGTCGCGCACCTCCTTGATGATCGTACGGGGCACGATGCCGTGCACGCGGTTGTGCTCCAGTTGCCGCACGCGGCGGCGCTCCATCTCCCCGCACGCCGCACGGATCGAGTCCGTCTCCCTGTCGGCGTAGAGGATCACGCGCCCATCCACGTTGCGCGCGGCGCGGCCGCAGGTCTGGATCAGCGAGGTCCTGCTGCGGAGGTAGCCTTCCTTGTCGGCGTCGAGGACGGCAACGAGCGTCACCTCGGGGATGTCGAGGCCCTCGCGCAGGAGGTTGATGCCGACCAGGATGTCGAACACGCCGAGGCGCAGGTCGCGGATCAGGGCCGAGCGCTCGATGTTGTCGACGTCGGAGTGCAGGTACCGGACCTTGAGGCCGAGGTCGCGGAGGTAGTCGGTGAGTTCCTCCGCCGACCGCTTGGTCAGCGTCGTCACGAGGGAGCGTTCGCCGCGCTGTGCGCGCTGGCGCACCTGCTCCACCACGTCGTCGACCTGGCCGCGGGCCGGCCGGATCTCGACCGGCGGGTCGACCAGGCCCGTGGGACGCACCACCAGTTCGACGATGCGGTCCTCGCTGCGCTTGCGCTCGTACTCGTCGGGCGTGGCGGAGACGTAGACCACCTGGCGTTGCAGGCCCTCGAACTCGTCGAACTTGAGCGGGCGGTTGTCGAGCGCGCTGGGGAGGCGGAAGCCGTGGTCCACCAGCATCTGCTTGCGGCTGCGGTCGCCGCGGAACATGCCGCCGGCCTGGGGGATCGAGACGTGGGACTCGTCGACGAACAGCAGGAAGTCGTCGGGGAAGTAGTGCAGCAGCGTCGCAGGCGGCTGGCCCGGCGCACGGCCGTCGAGGTGGCGGCTGTAGTTCTCGATGCCCTGGCAGAGGCCGGTGGCGCGCATCACCTCGAGGTCGTGCCGGGTGCGCTGGCCGAGGCGCTGGGCCTCCAGCAGCTTGCCCTTCGACTCGAACCACGCGAGGCGCTCCTCGAGTTCCGCCTCGATGTTGTTGCAGGCGCCGAGGAGCTGCGTGCCGGTCGTCACGTAGTGGCTCGTGGGGTAGATGGTGACCGACTCGAGCTGCGACAGCACCTCGCCGCGCAAGGGATCGATCGCCACCACGTCCTCGACCTCGTCGCCCCAGAGTTCGATGCGGATCGCTCGCGCCTCCTCGTACGACGGGTAGACCTCGACCACGTCCCCGCGCACGCGGAAGCGCCCGGCCTGGAAGTCGAAGTTGTCGCGCACGAACTGGATGGCGGTCAGCTGGCGCAGCAGTACGTCCCGTTCGATCCGCTGGCCCTTCTTCACCGTCACCGAGAGTTCGCGGTAGTTCTCGGGCGAACCGAGGCCGTAGATGCACGAGATCGAGGCGACGATGAGGACGTCGCGACGTTCCATCAGCGAGCGCGTGGCCGAGTTGCGCATGCGCTCGATGGACTCGTTGATCATCGCGTCCTTCTCGATGTACGTGTCGGTCGTCGGGACGTAGGCCTCGGGCTGGTAGTAGTCGTAGTAGCTGACGAAGTACTCGACGGCGTTGTGCGGGAAGAAGGACTTGAACTCCCCGTAGAGCTGGGCGGCGAGCGTCTTGTTCGGGGCGAGCACCAGCGTCGGCCGCTGCAGCGCCTCGACCGTCTTCGCCACCGTGAAGGTCTTGCCGGAGCCCGTGACCCCGAGGAGCGTGCACGAAGGCGCCCCTCCGCGCAGCCATCCGGCGAGGCGGTCGATCGCCTGCGGCTGGTCGCCGGCAGGCTGGTACGAGCTCACCATCTGGAACTGCATGTCCCCGCTCTTAGGCGGCAGCAGGGGCAGAATCCATCGAGCCACGCGTGCGAACCGGGGCGGTGCGTCCGGCGTTGACACCCCCGGCGGCGACGGCGTACCGTGCGTCGGCCCCAGGTCCCGGCCCCCACCAAGGAGCGCATCTTGGCACGTCGTCCGTCCGTCTCCTCCCGCCGCAAGAGCGGCAGTTCTGCAGCCTCGCCCCGGGTGCGATCCGACGGACGGATCGACTGCTTCTGCCCGGAGTGCGGGGCGCAGTACCGGGTCGCCGCGGACACCCTCGAGGATGCCAAGATCCAGTGCACCGAGTGCACCAGGACCTTCTTCGCCAAGGCCACGGCCGGCAAGAAGGTGCGCAAGCCCGACCACAGCAAGGTCTACCTCGGCTTCGGCATCGCCACCGTGGTCATCATCGCCAGCTTCCTCCTCATCGGCGGCGGCAGCGGCAGCAAGCCGAACCGTCAGGCGGCGCCACAACCGGTGAAGCAGGAGGTCGACCTGCTTGCGCACCCGCGGGCAAAGCAACTCGAGAACTGGCAGAAGAGCCTCGCGGCAGCGGACAACTTCGGCCTTCGCAACGCCACCGACCTCGCGGCCATGCAGAAGCACCTCGGCGTGCAGGTGGAGAAGGACTACCCGAACAGCTCTGGTGCAGAACGCGATGCGCTCGAAGCGGCGATCCTCGCCGCGTTGACCAGTTCCGAGGCTTCGAAGTTCCTGCGCGAACTGGAGCTGTTCTCCGTGAGCCTCGTCGACGAGGCGAGCGCAACCGCGGACCGGGGCGCCGCACGGTTCTCCATGGCGCCGAAGCGCGGCGACGCGGGTTACGACGCAAACTCCAACGCAGTCATCGTCGTGCAGTTCCGGGTCGTGAACCGGCAGCCCATGGTCACGGGATGGGAGGTCCTCACCCAGCCGGTGGTGAAGGCGCCGAAGAAGGACACCTTCGTCCCGCACGCGTCCATCGAGCGTCCCAAGGAAACCACGATCGCCGAGGGTGGCCAGCAGGTGAAGGTCACCGAGTCCACGCCCGTGGCCCTCGACCACCTGGCCGACACCCCGGCCGACGTCCGCACCGAAGTGGATCGCCTCGTGGCCAACATCGTGAAGAGCGGCGAACCCGATGCGCCGGGCGGCCTGTTTGCGGGTGCGACCCTCAAGCTTCGCGACGAGCGGCTCAAGAAGGCAGCCATGCCGCGCATGCTCAATGCGCTGTACGAACTCCATGCCGACGTGAACGCGAACAACCTGAAGATCAGCCAGGTCGACCGCGCGCTGCGAGACCTGACCGGCTTCTCCTTCAACTACCAGGTGAAGGACAGTGGCGATGCCGCCAAGGACAAGGCCGCGCGTGAGTCCGTCGTGCGCCAATGGTTCGCCTGGTGGTGGCGCTATGCGAACGGCGAGTTCGACAAGCTCATCGACAAGGAGGAGGAACTGCTGCCGCCCGCGAAGCAGCCCTCCAAGCCCGCCAAGAACTGACCCCCTTCCACGGAAGCCCTTCCATGTCCGACACCCTCATCGTCTGCGAGAACTGCGGCAAGAAGTTCCGCCTCCCCGAGACCTTCAAGTCCCCCAAGGCGAAGTGCACGCAGTGCGGCAGCGCCATTGACGTGGCCGGCCAGCGCGCCGCGGCAAGTGCTCCTGCTGCCAAGCCGGCTCCGGCGCCCGCGCCAGCACCGGCACCGAGGGCAGAGGCTCCCAAGCCGGCTCCCGCGCGCCCTGCGGCCGCAAAGCCCGCGGCGGAGAAGCCTGCGGCAGCCGAGCGGCCGGCGCGCCGCGCGACCGCGACCGCAGGCAGCGGGGCATCCAGCCGTCGAGGCGGCAAGGCAGCCGAGGCCGAGCCCAGTGGGTCGCGGCGCGGTCGCGGTGAGGCTCCGGCGAAGAAGAACCAGATGCCCCTGCTGCTCGGCGCCGGCGGCGTCGTCGTCCTGGGCGTCGTCGCGTTCCTGCTGATGTCCGGCGACGAAAAGCCCAAGCCGGCCCCGGCACCGCAGCCGGCGGTCGCGGCAACGGCGCCCGCGGAGAAGCCGGCCGAGAAGCCTGCTCCCACGCCGGAACAACCAGCAGCAGGCCAGGCGGCGCCTGCGGCCCCGGCCGCAAAGCCCGTCGAGCCCGCCCCTGCGGCACCCGTGGCCAAGGTCGAGGAGACCAAGCCCGCGGCGGAACCTGCCACCTCTGCCGAGGCCAGCAAGCCCGCAGCCGAGGAGAAGAAGCCCGAGTCCAAGGTCTCCGCGGACAACTGGATGAACTCCAAGGCCACGTCGATGGACCAGGTGTTCGATCCGAAGAAGGAGACCGACGAGGTCGTGTGGGCCGCCTACATCAGCGATGCGGACAAGACCGAGATCATGGCCCAGCTCGACATCATCCGCGACGGCGGCGTGAAGAGCGCAGGTGCCAAGACCAAGCTCGAGAAGATGGGCCACAAGGCGACCTTCGGCATCATCAGCCGCCTGCGCGAGATCGACTACAAGGACTCGTTCGACGCGATGTACGGCTGGGAGCTCAACAAGGTGCTGGAGACCATCACGGGCGGCATGAACGTGGGTTATGCGCCGGTGCTCGTCGGCGAGGACATGGATCCGCGCAAGGCCGACTGGAACGCCCGCACAGCCAAGGCCTGGCTCGCACTGCCGAAGCAGTTCGAGACGGAGGAGGCCTTCGACGAGATGGTGAAGAAGCGGCGCGAGCGCTCAAAGTAGATCCAGATGTCCGAACTGGGTTTGCGCGCGACCTGAGGCCTGTTCCGCGCACTGGTACCTGACCGAGCGGCGATTCCCGACGCGGTCAGGAGCCAGTTCATGCACGTTCGCAGTTTCGTTCCGCCTCGTTGTCCCAGGACCTCATGCCGCAACCACCTGCAGCCGCGGGTGGAGTTCTTTGCCCGCCACGGCAGCTACCGCGTGCTCTGCCGCAACCATGCGATTCCGCGGTACCGCTGCAAGGACTGCCACAAGCGCTTCAGCTATCAGACCTTCCGGCAGGACTACCGGGACCAGAGACCCGACCTCAATCCGATCCTGTTCGAGCGCTCCACCGGAGGTCAGAGCCTGCGCCGGATCTGCAAGGAGTTGCGGCTCGACATCCATGCAGGCCAGAAGAAAGCCCGCAAGCTGAGCCGCCACGCCGGCCACCTGCACGGCAACCTGCTGCGCTCGCTGCCTGCAGGGCGCACGTTCCTGATGGACGAACTCGAGACGCACGAAGGCCAGTCGATCCGCACCGTGACCGTGCCGATCCTGATCGAGAAGCAGAGCGGCCTGGTGGTCGCCACCGACGTGGGAGCGATCCGCAGGATGGCGCGCAAGGGCAGCAGGAGACGCAGGTTGCAGGAGCGTGACGAGGCAGTGCACGGCAAGCGGATCGACGAGAGCCGTCACTGCGTGCATGGGGTACTGCGTACACTCTCCCAGTTGCTGCGGGGACAGAGGGCCTCCCTGCGCACCGACGAGAAGCAGCTCTATGCGAGCCTGTGCCGCAAGCTGTTCGGGCCCGAGTTCGTGCACGAGCGCACCTCGAGCCGGACCGAGCGGGACACGTTCAATCCGTTGTTCCACATCAACCACACGCTTGCGAGATTCCGGGACCTCAGCGCCAGGCTGCATCGTCGCAGCTGGTGTGCGAGCAAGAAGCGTGAGTTCCTCAGGCTCCACCTGCAGATGGTGACCGTCTATCGCAACTACGTCTGTCGGCGCACCAACACGGAGGCAGGGCACCGCACGCCGGCATGGCACCTCGGTCTGCTGCCGCGAGCGCTCGACTACCGCGAGGTGTGCAGTTGGCGTCAGGACTGGGGCGCGGTGAGCCCGCACCCCTTGAGCCTCAACGGGCTGGAAACCGTGGCAGCCTGACCCGATGACGAACGGGGTGGAGCGGAGCCCCGACCCCCGGACCCAGTTCGGACATCTGGATCTAATATGAACCCGCGGAACCGCCGCTCCGGTGATCGCACACGGCGACCCTGGTGCCATCCGGCTCGACGGCAATCGCCTGGCACCGACCGATGCCCATGGACTTGGGGGCGAAGCGGTGCCCCATGGCCTCCAGTGCCTGCCGCACGTCCGCGCTGAGCGACAGTTCCTCCCAGGAGAGGTGGTCTGGCAGCCACTGGTGGTGCACCCGAGGCGCACGCACGGCGCGCTCGAGGGTCATGCCGTGGTCGACGAGGTTGACCAGGACCTGGAACACCGTGTTGATGATCCTTCCGCCGCCCGGACTGCCGAGCACCCAGCGCACCTTGCCTTCGTGCACCACGATCGTGGGCGTCATCGACGAGAGCATGCGCTTGCCGGGACGGATGGCATTGGCCTTCCCGCCCACGAGTCCGAACTGGTTCGGCACGCCGGGCTTCGCCGAGAAGTCGTCCATCTCGTTGTTGAGCAGGAACCCTGCGCCTTCCACGACAGCCATGGCCCCGAAGGTGCTGTTGATGGTCGTCGTGCACGCAACGGCGTTGCCCTCCTTGTCGACGACGGAGAAGTGCGTGGTGTCGTCGCTCTCCTTGCCGCCCGGCGGCAATCCGGGTGCGACCTCCGTCACGCGATCGGTGCGCATGCCGGCACGCAACGCCGCCGCGTACTCCTTGCTCACGAGCCCCGCCGTGGGAACGGCATGGTGATCCGGATCGCCGAGCCACTTCGATCGGTCTGCATAGGCACGCCGCATCGCCTCGACCATCAGGTGGATGGTCCTGCTGCTGCCGAATCCGGAGCCCTTGATGTCATAGGGCTCGAGCAGGTTGAGCATCTGCAGGACCGCCACGCCACCCGAAGACGGCGGCGGCATGCTCAGCACCTCGTGGCCGCGGTAGGTGCCACGGAGCACCTCGCGCTCTGCCACCGCGTACTCCTTCAGGTCCTCGGCCCGGACGAACCCGCCCCCCGCCTTCATGGCGGCCACGATGAAGTCGGCCGTCGCTCCTTGGTAGAAGCCCTCGGGTCCCTTCTCGGCATAGCGCTCGAGGGTGCCGGCCAAGTCCGCCTGGACGAGCAACTCGCCTTGCTGCAGCGGACGGTCCCCGCGGAAGAACACCTTGCGGGTGGACTCGAACCTGCCGAGATGGGGAGCAGCCTCGGCGAGCGACGCAGCGAGGAACTGGTCGACCGGGATGCCCTCGCGCGCGAAGCGAATCGCCGGAGCGGCAAGTTCGCGCAGCGGCTTGGTCCCGAACTTCGCAAGGGCGTGTGCGAGTCCCGCAGGACTGCCCGGCACGCCTGCAGCGCTCGCGCCGTACTGCACCTTGTCGGTGTCCACGCTGCCGTCGGGCCGCAGGTACATGTCCTCGGTTGCGGCGCGCGGCGCACGCTCCCGGAAGTCGATTGCCGCGCTGCGCCCATCCGCCATGCGGATGACGAAGAACCCCCCGCCCCCCAGATTTCCCGCCTGCGGATGGGTCACCGCCAGGGCGAGGGCCACGGCAACCGCCGCATCGACGGCATTGCCACCGGCTTCGAGGACTTCGATGCCAACCCGCGTGGCATGAGGCTCACAACTCGACACGGCACCATGGCGGCCTCGCGCCACCATGTCGTTCGCCGGTGCCCCTGCAGGCGAAGCCAGCACCCCGAGGAAGGTCAGGATCAGGAGGGCGGCCGGCAGGGAAGCCGTCACCGCTCCGTTCCCCCGAGACCTTCCTGCGGATCGATGCCCTGATCCCGGAGGTACGTCATGACGCGGTCGATCTCCGCTTTCTCACCTTCCAGCTCGAGTGCGATGAAGCCGCCTTGGTCCGACACGGACGCGCCACGGATGTTCACCACGACCTCGAAGGACCGGTTGATCCGGTAGAGCAGCGGTTCCCTGACCTTGGCTTGGTCGAAATCGAAATGGATGTTCTTCTTGATCTTCACCGTCGGATCTCTGGCGGAGCCCGCAGGATCCGCATCGCGCCCAGCATAAAACACAGGCGGCCGTGAGCGATCCCTTGATCCGTTTCCTTCCCGGGTTAGCGTCTCCGCCCCGCGAGGTCCCGTAGCCAAGTGGTTAGGCAACGGATTGCAAATCCGTCGACAGCGGTTCGATTCCGCTCGGGACCTCCACTCTTCCTCCCGTGACCGGGAGCCCCTGCAAGCAGATGCGGGGATGGCGAAACTGGCAGACGCAGCGGACTTAAAATCCGCGGGCCCGTCAAACGGCTGTGAGGGTTCGAGTCCCTCTCCCCGCACCATCCCGCTTGGCGGCGCGGCCCAGGCGCCGCACTGGCGGCGGGGCCGCCTCGCCGCATACGCTGCAGGCATGCGTTCCGCCTTGCTGGCCCCCCTGCTGCTCCTCGGCTGCACGTCCTACCCCTATCCGGCCCCCGAGTCGGAGCGGATCCAGGTCGGCCGCATCTCGGTGGTCCCACCGGGCAGGGGTTGGTACGTGGCCGCGAAGGAAGACGCGGTGCTTGCCCTGGGCAAGAAACTCGCCCAGGACCACAACCTGAGCGTCATCGCCGCCAACACACCCTTTCCCTTCGCCAACCTCGAGGCGATGGCGAGCCACCTGCGCAACAACCCGCCGCTGGCCGAGGGCAACATCCAGCGGCCGCGCACGGTGACCGAGTTGCTGCGCGATGCCGTACCGCCGTGCGTCGAGGTGCGGATCCAACTCGAGGAGACAGGCGGCAAGGTGCCGATGGCCTACTCCGGCATCGTGCGCTGGTACCTGCCGGTCGACGGCGGCAACGCATGCACCCTCACCTTCTCCGAGCGCCGGGCGGTGACGATCGCACCCGCGGACCTGCAGGCGGAGTCGCAGGCCCTCTTCGCGAGTTGCCGGCTGCATCTCTGACCGCGTGACCGGGGAGCCCGAGGAGAAAGTCGGAAATCTCTGACCGGGCATCGCGCACGAACGGTGGGGCCGCAAGCGCACCGGATTCGGTACGCCGCAGCAGGGTGAGGCCCGCAAGGGGCCATGGGATGGAAGGCACGGCACGCGCAACGGAGCGGCGTCCGTCTCGTGACGCCGTGGCGCATTGCGGGCTCTCCGGGAAGCGGAACTCCCGGTCTGAACTTTTTCCCGTGCATGCTGCCAGAAATGGTAGAAGTCCGCCCTTCACGCGCACCGGGGCCGCAGGTTGGCCCCTCCAGTGCAACTTCGCATCACAACCAAGACCCAGCTGGAACCTTTTCCCATGCGTTTGCCTCTCGCCCTCTGCGCCCCGGCGCTTCTCCTTTGTCCTACGTTGCTCGCGCAGCATCCCACAGAAGCTGAGCCCAACGACACGCTCGCCCAGGCCAACGCCCTGGCCACCACCACGCAGCTCGAGGCCAGCATGGCAACGGGCACCGACGTCGACTGGTACACCTTCACCACGACGTCGCGCCAGCGCGTGCGCGTCCACACGAGCGGCCTCGACACGCGCATCACGCTGTTCGATGCATCCGGCACGACCATCCTCGGCCTCGATGACGATGGACGCACGTCGACCAATGCGTTCGCCAGCGAACTGTGGCTGAACCTCGATGCCGGCAACTACGCGGTGAGGGTCGAGCCCTACAGCACCACCACGTCGGGCAACTACTCGATCGAGATCGGCCTCATGCCGGCCCGCACCTTCACGGGTGCCGAATCGGAGCCCAACGACTCGGCCGCCGCAGCCAACCCGGTCACGATCCCGACCGGCGGCGCCCTGATCAACGGCAGCGTCGGCACTCCCGTCGTGCAGCTCAGCGACACGGTCGCTTCGGCCACGACGACGACCATCACGGGTGCTGCAGCCCTCACTCTTGGCGCCTACCGGCCGGCGGTCACGGGCTACGGTCTCTACTACGTCCGCATGACCAGCGGCGTCAACGCAGGTCTCTCGCGCCAGATCTCGGATAACACGGCGACGACGATCACCTGCACGTCCTTCACGACGGCCCCGGCGGTCGGCGACACCTACGTCATCGAGAAGGTCGACACGGACTTCTACCAGATCACGCTGACGGCCCCGCGCACCGGCCTCTGGTTCCTGATCACCGAAGGCAACGCACCGTTCGTCTGCGGCCACCGCTACGAGGTCTACGACTCGGCCGGCGTCCCGCTGCTCGCCTCCAGCACCACGGCGCCTGCATACGGCACCAACGCCGCCAACAGCAGTTCGCTGAGCGCGCGCACGAACTCGATCCGCGTCTGGCCGGCCGAGTCGTAGACCTCGTAGCGG
>JBEATZ010000372.1:0-2769 GCA_041161695.1 Planctomycetota bacterium
CGGCGGTGGCCGACCGGGCCGCCTCTGAGCCAAACCTCCAACGGATCGAGACCCGCCCTCTGGCGCACCAGCCCAAGCTGGCGCGCCAGCGTGCTTTAAACAGCCTCCATAAAGTACTTACGACGCATCCCCCCACCCGGCGAATCCCGGTGCCTGGGGCGGCCCGCTGGATCCTCCCCCGCTCGCAGAGCGGCCGCGCGCCAGCCGTTCCAGCCAGACCCAGACCCCTGTCCGCCCCGCTGGAGATGATGTGCCGCGGCCAACCCCGCGGTGCACCCGACCTCGCCTCGGCGCCCGGCCTCGACCGGCAGCAGCGTCCGCGCCCATGGATCATTGGCATCTTCATTGCGCCGTTCCATCCACTTCATTGCGGCGCACCATATTGAACCCGTTGTGAAGGTTGTGGGTTCGCACAACAGCCCGCCACCAAGTGCGGGCGACACGCTGGAGGGGAAATCTAGAGTTGGCGTTTGGCCAGCAACTGCGCGGGAAAACCTCGCCGTAGGGGCTTTACGAATCGGCCAAGTTCTCTACTGTGTCGCGACCCTGTGAGACCTGCCAAGGAGATCTCACAGCTGTCTCCCTCCCATCGGAGTCTGCAATGTTCCTCGCCTCCATTGTCTCTGCTCGCACCGTCGCAGCCGTATTCGCATCCTTTGTGATGCTGGCCGGCGGTTCTGCCGTGAACGCGAACAGTTCGCTGCTTGCTACTTCCGCTGACCTCGCTGCGCTCCACGCAGAGCCCGCGTTCGGATCCGACTTCTTCGGATCTGCTGGGCTCGGCATCCAGGATCCGCCTCAGTCGTTTGAGGAAGTCCAGGAGAGTGGCCCGAACGAGAAGGAAGTGAACGATCCGGGTACCACCTTCCCGGGCCGCAGCATCATCATCATCTCGCGCGGCAAGCGCCCTGTTTCTCAGGTTCTGCCGTAGTCGTCCCGTTTCGGCGCCCTGCCGAAGGCACCTGCAGTGCCTCCCTAGAGCATTTCCGCTCAAGGCGCCCATGCGGTGGGAAGAAAGCGGACCTCTTCGGTCCGAAAAGCGCAGGAGGATGGCTCCAGTCCCTCCTGCTACCGGTCGAAAAGAACAGGTGCCGGCCGTCTGCTTTTGAGACGCCACCGGATTCCCCCCACCCGCGTGGGTGGCTAACCTCCCCCGACCGCAAGCTTGTGGACTTTTCTCCACAAGCACATCCCTGACTGGACCTATGGCTGGATTTGGACTCGTCATCGCTGTGGCTGCCGTGACCGCGTGGGCGGTCACGCCCCTGGCGCGGTGGCTTGCCTTCCGCATCGGCATCGTGGACCAGCCCGGAATCCGGAAGGTCCACCGGGAGCCGATCCCCTACCTCGGTGGGCTTGCCATCCTGGTCGCGCTTCTCGCGAGCCTCGCGGCAACCATGCTGCTCGCGCAGGATGCGGCCAGCTCGGTGACCCGGCTCAGCCCGCAGGTGCTGGCGATGCTGGGCGGCGCGGCAGCGATGTTCGTCATCGGACTCGTCGACGACCTCACCGGCATGCGCGCACGGCACAAGCTCTTCGCGCAGCTTGCGGTCGCTGGCTGGATGTACGCCGCAGGCATCCGCATCGACTCGATTCCGCTCGGTACGGATTGGTCCATCGAACTGGGCGTGCTCAGCCTGCCGGTCACCCTGCTCTGGATCGCAGGCGTCACCAACGCGATCAACCTGATCGACGGACTCGACGGACTCGCCTCCGGCATCGGCGCCATCGCAGCCGGTGCGATTGCCTACGTGGCGCACGATGCGGGCAACCTGCCGGTCGCCATCACCATGCTGGCCCTGTGCGGGTCGCTGCTCGGCTTCCTGGGCCACAACCACCACCCCGCGCGCATCTTCCTCGGCGACAGCGGCAGCCTCCTCATCGGCTTCCTGCTGGCCACGTCAGCCGTCGCCACGGGGAGCAAGAACGGGGCCTCGCTCGGGATCCTCGGGCCGTTCCTCGCCCTCGGCCTGCCGATCCTCGACATGTGCTTCGCGATGCTGCGCCGCGCCATCGAGCGCCGCGGCATCTTCTCGGCCGACCGCTCGCACGTGCACCACCGGTTGATGGCGCTCGGCTACGCGCACGCGCGCACCGTGCACATCCTCTGGGCCGTGAGCGGCGCGCTCACGGTGCTGGGGCTCTCCCTGCTCAACTCGGGCTCCACGGACGCACAGCGCATCATCGCCGTCCTGCTGGTGCTCTGCCTCTACGTGATCTTCTTCCGCGCCATCGGCGCCGTGCGCATCCGTGATTCACTCATCGCCGTGCATGCCGCCGCCCTGCGCAGCAAGGTCGTGCGCGAGCACCAGGCCATGCACGACGAACTGCAGCTCTACTTCCGCGAGGCCAAATCGATCGACCAGTGGTGGTCGGCGCTGGTACTCGCCGCAGAGCGGCTCGGTCTGCAGAAGCTGGACCTGTCGGCCCCGCGCCGCGACGGCACCATCCGTCAGTGGCACTGGGCTGCTGCCGGCGGGCCGCTCGACGGCGCCGAACCCTTCTGCGCGGTGCTGCCGATCCCCCACCGTCGGGCGGGGCCCGGTCTGGACCTGCGGATCGCCATCGCCATGGACACCATGGAGCACGCCAGCGAGCGCGTGACCATCCTTGCGCGGCTCCTCGACAAGCACAGCATCGCAACGCTGGGCAAGGACTTCGAGGAGATCGATTCCGCCGACAAGGCACGCAGCGGCGCGACGCGCTGAGCGGCCCTGGATCGAGCAGAAACCCCTGGCCCCTTGGCGCGCAGGCGCGGACGGCAGGCAC
>JBEATZ010000070.1:0-3523 GCA_041161695.1 Planctomycetota bacterium
GGGCCTGCAGGTTGCCGACATGAACGGCGACGGCAGCACCGACGTGTTCGTGGCCCGACCCGTGGCGCCGCAGTTGCGCGGCTGGTTCGGCGGCGGCGCCAAGGACTTCGTGGTGCAGGCATCCGCCGGGTTCCCCGGTGCCACGGTGCCCGCAGCCTTCGCGATTGGTGACGTCACGCGCGACGGCATCCTCGACGTGGTGGCGAGCGATCCTGCAGGCAACCGCGTGCTGGTGCTGCGCGGAGCAGCCGGTGGCCAGTCCTTCCTGCCGACGCCGACGTTCTTCGCCGTGGCCTCCGCGCCTGGCGAGATCGCGCTCGGCGACGTGAGCGGCGACGGGCACCTGGACATCGTGGTGGGTGCTTCCTCCGCCAACCGCTGCGTCGTCATCACCAATCCCGAGGGCAACGGCAGCCAGCGCATCGAGAAGACCCTGCCCGGTACTCCCTCGCTGTGCGCGGTTGCCGACGTGAACGGCGACCAGCTGAGGGACCTGCTCGTGTGCGTGGGCGACGACCCGCTGCTCGTCGTGGTGCCTGGTACCGCCCCGGGCGGCCTCGGCCAGCCGATGCTGCTCGATGCAGCTGCGGCCCCGCGGCGCGCAATCGTCACCGACGTGAACGGCGACGGGGTCGTCGACGTGGTCACGCTGCCGCGCGACGGCTCGCGCATCGACCTGTGGGTGGCGGACGACGCGGATGCCCGCCTGCAGGGCTCGCGTGCCTACCACGCGCAGCTGCCTGCAGCACAGTTCGTGGCCGGTTCCGACTTCGACCGCAATGGCACCAGCGAGGTGGCGGTGGCCGGTGAAGAAGCCAACGTGGTCTCGATCCTGGGCGGCAGCGTCGCCGCAGGCCTGATGCAGGTGGCGCAGGTCGACGTGGGGCGGCGCGTGCTCAACCTCGAGTGCGCCGACCTCGACGCGGACGGCGACGACGACCTGATGGTGTGCGTGACGGGCGGCGTGAAGCTCGTGCGCAACGACTCGGGCGCGAGCGGCCTGGCCTTCACCGTGCTGCCCGGGGGCAGCGCCGTGCACGCACCGGGCCAGAGCCCCTTCGGCATCGAGACCGCCGACCTCGACGGCAACGGGTTCCTCGACATCGTCGTGGCCGACAACCGCGCCGGCATGATCACCGTCCTGCCCGGCACCGCGGTGCCCTTCGAGTTCGCGCAGCACGTGACCGTCAACCTCGCCGGTCGCCCGGGCGACGTGGAACTCGGCGACTTCGACGGCGACACCGACCTCGACGTGGCGGTGGCGCGCTGGCAGTACAACGACATCGCCATCCTCCGCAACGATGGCGCCCTCGTGCTCGTGCCCCACATGTACGTGCCGGTGCAGCAGGCCCCGCGCTGCCTCGTGTCGTGCGACTTCAACCGCGACGGCAAGGTCGACCTGGTTGCCGCCAACACCGGCTCCGCGAGCGTCAGCGTGCTGTTCAGCACCGGGAGCGGCTTCAACAGCGTGACCTTCCCCGCAGGCGAGACCCCGACCGCGCTCCTCGCCCGGGACATCGACGGCGACAACCTCGCGGACCTGCTCGTCACGTCGCGCGACGGCGGCGACTTCCGCGTGCTCTGCGGCAACGGCGTGGGCCTGTTCCCCCGGCTGCACTGGTTCCCGGGTACCCCGGGTGCGGTCGACGCCCTCCTGCAGGACATGAACGGGGACGCGTTCCCGGAACTGGTCATCTCCGGCGACACCGGTCCCCGGGTCTCGCTGGTGCGCCACTTCGGGCAACGGTGACCGGCGCCCGGGGCGGCCTCCGCGGCTCAACCCTGATGCGGCGGAATGCCGATCGCTAGGCTTTCGGCATGACCGCCAGTGCACCCGAGCTGATGGGCGTCGTCCTCGCCGCGGGCAAGGGCACGCGCATGCGCCCGTTCTCGGAGCGCTGGCCGAAGCCCATCCTGCCCGTGCTCGACAAGCCGCTCATGGGCTACCAGCTCGAGATGCTCGCTGGACTGGGCGTGCGCGACGTCGTGGTGGTGATCGGGCACCTGGGCCACGAGGTCGTGCGGGCGCTCGGCGACGGCAGCGCCTACGGCGTGCGCATCCGCTACGTCGAGCAGGAGGAGACGCTCGGCATCGCCCATGCCGTGTCGCGCCTCGAGCCGCACGTCGACCGGCCGTTCCTGCTGTTCCTCGGCGACATCTTCTTCGAGACCGAGGGTCTCGAGGAGATGGTGCGGCGCTTCCGCGCTCCCGGACGCGATGTTGCAGGCGTGCTCGCCTGCCGGCGGGAACGCGACCTCGAGCGCATCCGCAGGAACTTCGTGGTGCACGTGGGGGACGATGGGTTCGTGCACCGTGTCATCGAGAAGCCGCGCCACCCGCGCACCGACCTGAAGGGATGCGGCATCTACCTGTTCGACCTCGCGTTCTTCGACGCCGTGCGCCGCACGCCCCGCACCGCACTGCGCAACGAGTACGAGATCACCGATGCGGTGCAGATCTTCATCGACGACGGCTACCGCGTGGAGGCCGCCGAGGTGGTGAAGGCAGACGTGAACGTGAGCTACCCGGCCGACCTGCTGGCCCTCAACCTCGCGCGCCTCGACCGCACCGGCAAGGCGAACTGGGTGGCAGACGGTGCCGAGGTCGACCCGACGGCCAGCCTGCAGCGCACCGTCGTGCTGGCCGGAGCCCGGGTCGGTGCCGGTGCCGTCCTGCAGGACTGCCTCGTGTTCCCCGGCACGCAGGTGCCCGGCGGCCGCCAGCGCCGCAGCACCATCTTCACGGGCGATGCCGAGATCCGCTGCGAGGACGGCCAGTCGCCCGAGTGAGCCCGGCGCGTAGCATGCGCCCATGCTCGCACGGCTCGCCTTCTCGCTCTCGCTGACTGTCCTGCTGCAGGCACAGGAACTGCAGCTCACCAATGCCCGGGTCTGGACCGGGACAGGGTCCGCATGGGAGGGTCCCCTCGTGATCCGCGACGGCCTGCTGCAGCCGATGGGGACGCAACCCGGCGCCGGCGCCCGGACCGTCGACCTCGAGGGCTGCCTCCTGGTCCCTGGGCTGCACGATGCGCATGCGCACCTGCGGGGGCTCGGCGACGCGCTCGAGAACGTCGACCTCACGGGCACGAAGTCGTTCGACGAGGTCGTCGAGCGCGTCGTGGCGGCCGCAGCGAGGACGCCCAAGGGCGAGTGGATCGTGGGTCGTGGCTGGGACCAAAACGACTGGGCGGTGAAGGAGATGCCGCACCACGCCGAGCTCTCTGCCGAGACGCCGGACCACCCGGTCTGGCTCGTGCGCGTCGACGGCCATGCCGGCCTCGCCAACCTGATCGCGCTGCGCGCCTCGGGCATCGTTGCCTCGACGGGAGTGCCGTCCGGCGGCGAGATCCAGCTGGACGAGGACGGTGATCCCAGCGGCGTGCTGGTGGACGCGGCGATGGACCTGGTCGTGCGCCCGGAGCCGACCACGGAACAGCTCCGGCGAAGGCTGCTCGCGGCGCAGCAGCGCTGCCTGCAGGCGGGGCTCACGTGCGTGCACGATGCCGGCGTGACGGATGCG
>JBEATZ010000039.1:0-16746 GCA_041161695.1 Planctomycetota bacterium
CAGCCGGCCGCGGTGCACGACCGGCGCATCGTCACCGGCATCGGGGGTGGCGGCCGTTGCGGCCACGAGCTCGGCTGCGGGCGCAGGCGCCGCGGCCGTTGCAGCCACGGCGCCGGCACCAGCGGCACCCGGCGTGAGGCGCGCCTGGATGACGTCCAGCATGTTGCGCGCGGCCTTCTGGATCTTCTTCAGGTCCGGCACGAAACCAGGCTGCGACTCGACCGCCTCTTCCTCCAGCATCTCGCTGTAGCCGAGGATCTGGTTGATGGGCGTGCGCAGGTCGTGGCGCAGGTGGGAGAACGGGTCCGCGCCGGGCTGGCTGTCTGCAGGGTTCATGGGTTCACGTGGAAGGAGGCGGTTGGCCGATGCGCACGAGCTGCGCGAGCATCTTCTCGAGCAGCCGGGGCAGCTCCACCGGCTTGGTGTCGTAGTCGTCGCAGCCGGCGGCGAGGCACTTCTCGCGGTCTCCTGCCATCGCATGGGCCGTGAGGCCGATGATGGGGATGCCGCTGGTGGCCGGATCCGCCTTGAGCTGGCGCGTCGCCTCCCACCCGTCGACGACGGGCAGGCTCATGTCCATGAGGATCAGCACCGGCGCCTCGCTGCGCGCCTTGGCGAGGCCTTCACCGCCGTCGACGGCGATGGCGACTTCGTAACCCTTGCGCTCGAGGCGGCGCGAGAGCATGTCGCGGTTCATTTCGTTGTCTTCGACGAGCAGGATCTTGGGCATGGGGATCTCGGTTGGGATCAGGGCTTGCGACGGACGAGCGACTCGATCTGGGCGACCAGCTTGCTGCGGTCGAAGGCACCCTTGCGCAGGATGTCGTTGACCTGGCCGTTGAGCCGCGACTGGTCCTCGGGAGTGAGCGTCTTGGCGGTCACGACGATCACGGGGATGTTCTCGGCGCCGGGGTTCTTGCGCAGTTCGGTGACGAAGTCGAAGCCGTCCATCTCGGGCATCATCAGGTCGAGCAGGATGAGCACAGGACGCTTCTTGGCGACGTGTGCGAGTGCCTCGCGGCCGTTCGCGGCGAGTTCGACCAGCCAGCCTTCCTTGCTGAGCGTGCGGCGCAGCATGTCGGCACTGGCAGGGTCGTCCTCGACCACCAGCACGTGACCCTGCTCGGCAGGTCCGGCGATGCGACCCAGCAGCTGGTCGAGGCGCGACCAGTCGATGGGCTTCGACAGGCAGTCGGCCGCACCGAGGGCGAAGCCGAGCTCCTTGTTCTCCATCATCGTCATCATGACGACGGGGATCATGGCAAGGTCGGGATCGGCCTTGAGGGCCGCGAGCACCGCCCAGCCGTCCATGCCCGGCATCATCACGTCGAGAGTGATCACGTCAGGCCTGAGCCGGCGCGCGGCCTCGATGCCCTCCTTGCCGCTGCCCGCGGAATCGACCTGGTAGCCCTCGCGCACGAGGAACCTGGTCACCAGTTCCACCGCGCTCGGGTCGTCGTCGATGACGAGCACCCGGGCGCGGGAGGCCACTGCAGGAGCCGGCTCCGCAGGCTTCGCAGGAGTCCCGGCAGCTGGCGCCTCGGCATCGCCGATCACGACCTCGCGCGGCAGTTCCATGGTGAAGGTGCTGCCCTTGCCAGGCTCGCTCGCGACGGTGATGTCGCCACCCATCATCTGGCAGAACTTCCGGCTGATGGCGAGGCCGAGACCCGTGCCCCCGTACTTGCGGGTGGTCGAGCTGTCCGCCTGGCTGAAGCTCTGGAACAGCTTGCCCATCTGCTCGGGCGTCATGCCGATGCCCGAGTCCTTGACGGCGATCTGGATCCGCTCCCTGCCGGCCTGCGAGACCGCGCGCACGGCAACGTGGATCTCGCCCTGCTCCGTGAACTTGGATGCGTTGCTGAGCAGGTTGAAGAGCGTCTGGCGGAACTTGGTCAGGTCCGCCTTCATCGCCCCGATGCCGCGGTCGCAGTCGACGACGAGCCGGTTCTGGTTCTTGGCCACCAGCGGCTGCACGGTCGCCACGACGTCGTCGATCGTGTGCGCGATGTCGAACGCCTCGAGGTAGAGCGTCATCTTGCCGGCCTCGATCTTCGACAGGTCGAGGATGTCGTTGATGAGCGCGAGGAGGTGCTTGCCTGCGGACTGGATCTTCTTGAGGTCGGGGACGAAGTCGCCGGGCTCGAGGTCCTCGTGCTCCTCGATGAGCATCTCGCTGTACCCGATGATGGCGTTCATCGGGGTGCGGAGCTCGTGGCTCATGTTGGCGAGGAACGCGCTCTTGGTGCGGTTGGCCTGCTCGGCCTCCACCTTTGCGTCCTCGGCGGCAGTGCGCGCAGCCTCGGCCGCACGCTTGGCGACCTCGGCACTCACCAGCGCGCGCGAGAGCCTGCCAGCGAACCACCACGAGGCGGCCAGGACCGCGACGACCACGACGGCAAGGATGCCCAGCACCTCGCGCACGATGCGGAAGCTCAGTTGCCCCAGGTCCGGCAGGTAGGTCGTGGCGACGATCGTGAAGCCCCACGGCTCGAAGTGGGCGTGCTGCACGGCGTGATCGCCGATGACGTACTCGTGGTCGTCGGGCCGCTGCGCGAGGTCGCGCGCGAGCTCTTCGAGGAACGCGTCGTTGGCGTGCTCCGAGTGGAACAGTTCCTTGTAGTTCGCGTCGAGGAGCGCGACGAAGCCGTCCTCGAGGATCTTCGCCGACTGGATCGAGGCGCCGAGCTGGCTGAGGGTCTCGATCTTGTAGCCCGTGTACCAGATGCCGATGGTCGCACCCGAGGCGTCGACGATGGGTTCATAGGCAGTGAAGTAGGAGCTGCCGAGGATGTCGACGACGCCCTCGAACCGCCTGCCCTCGCGGATCGCGACGATGGCGCGACCCTTGGGGTCGAGGATCGTGCCGATGGCGCGGGAGCCGTCGGGCTTCTTCACGTTGGTCGAGACGCGGTAGAACTCGTCGCCGGTCTTCACGAACAGCGTGGCGGTGCCGCCCAGCAAGGCCACCACCGAGTCGACCAGCTCGAACCGGTTGGACACCTCCGTGTTCCCGAAGCGCAGCGACGGGACCACACGGCCCGCGACCTCCACCTCGCCGCCAACCGAGGGTGCACCCAGTTGGATCGTCTCCGCCTTCAGCACTGCAAGGGATGCCAGCGTGAGGTCGCGGTAGACCTCGTCCGCGGCCTTGAGCTGGTCCTGAACGCTCACGAGCGCCGCAGCCATCTTCTGGTCTGCAAACGCGTCGATGGCGCCGCGCAACCGGTAGAAGCTGACACTTCCCGCGAGCACGAGGAGGCTGGAGACCGCTGCGAACCACAGCAGCATCCGCTTGCGGATGGGCTGTTCGATGGCGCGGGTGTCGAGGGTCGTTTCAGACATAGTTGCGCTGCAGCAGGGCTGCGACGTTGGGATCCAGTTGCTCGCGACGGCGCACCTGCTCGAAGCGCGCCAGCAGGTCCTCGGGTCGCACGCGAGACCGCTCGGGCCCCTGCAGGTCGTGCAGCACCCTGCCGCGGTGCATCATGACGATGCGGTCGCCGAGGTTCACTGCCTGCTGCATGGAATGCGTGACCATCAGCGTGGTCAGGCGGTCGCGGCGCACGATCTCGTCGGTGAGCCGGATGACCTGGTCGGCGCTCTTCGGGTCCAGCGCGGCGGTGTGCTCGTCGAGCAGCAGCAGCTCGGGCTTGCGCCACGTGGCCATGAGGAGGGTGATCGCCTGGCGCTGGCCGCCGGACAGGCTGCCGATCGCGTTGTCGAGCCGGTCCTCCAGCCCCATGTTGAGGGTGCGGATGCGGTCGCGGAACTCGTCGCGCATGCGACGATCGAGCGCAATGCCTAGCCCGCGGGGCAGGCCGCGCCGCGCAGCCAGGACGAGGTTCTCGGCGATGGTCATCGCGGGCGCGGTGCCGCTGAACGGGTTCTGGAACACGCGCCCGATGAGCGCGGCGCGCCGGTGCTCAGGCCACCTCGTGATGTCGTTTCCTGCGAGGCGGATCACGCCGCTGTCGACGAGGAAGGTGCCCGCCACCGCGTTCAGCAGGGTCGACTTGCCGGAACCATTGGTGCCGATGATCTGGAGGAACGACCCGGGGGCGAGGTCGACGCTCACGCCCTGCAGCGCACGCACTTCGTTGGGCGTGCCCGGGTTGAAGGTCCTGCGGATGTCGCGGATCTCGAGCACGCTCAGCGCGCCTCCCCCGCAGGCTGGGCACGCGGCCGGCGGATGGCGCGCAGCCACCGCGGTCCGACGAGCGCAAGGAACACGAACACGGCCGTGACGATCTTGAGGTCGTTGGGGTCGAGGCCCCAGCGCAGCGCGACGGCAACCAGCAGGCGGAACAGCACGGACCCCATGACCGCCCCGGCGATGAGCAGGCCCAGCGTGGCGTGGCCGACGAGTGCCTCGCCGATGATCACGCTGGCAAGGCCCCACACCACCATGCCGATGCCCATCTGCACGTCCGCGAACCCCTGGTACTGCGCCAGCAACGCACCGCTCAGGGCGATGAGGCCGTTGGAGAGCGCGAGGCCGAGCGTGAGGATCCAGTTCGTGTCGACGCCCAGGGCGCGGATCATCTGGGGGTTGTCGCCCGTCGCGCGCGCATGGCCGTGCCGAGGTTGGTGCGGAAGAACCAGTGCAGCGCCGAGGCCACCACCACCACGAGCAGCAGGATGCCGGACACGGCCGCGAGGTCGCGCACACCCACTTCCCACGGCCCGATCTGCACGTGCTGGATGCCGCCCAGCAAGCGGTCGGCAACGCGCTCCGCGTCGGTCAGCAGCGTGCGCTGCGCCATGAGGGGCACGTTGCTCTTGCCCATCACGTGCAGGTTGACCGAGTACAGCGCCGTCATCACGAGGATGCCGCTGAGCAGGCCGTTGATGGCGAAGCGCGTGTGCAGCACGCCGGTGAGCGCGCCGGCAAGGGCGCCGGCGAGGAAGCCTGCGCCGGTGGCGAGCAGCGGCTCCGTGCCCGCGAGGATCATCACGGCGCACACCGAGGCGCCCAGCGTGAGCGAGCCCTCGGCCGTGATGTCCGGGAAGTTGAAGACGCGGAAGCTCAGGTACACGCCCAGCGCGAGCATCGCGAGGACGAGTCCGATCGTGAGCGCGCCCAGCAGCAGGGTCATGCGAGACCCCCGTTCACGCCGGACACGGGCGCGAACCACAAAGCGCCGCGGAACATCTCGGTCTCGCCGATGCCCTCGTAGGGACGGTCGTCCGCCAGAAGGTGCACGAGCGAGGTGGCGAGGCTGCCCTCGAGGAACTGCCTCACGGTCGCGTCGAGTTCGATGACACCTGCCTGGAGCGGACGGTACGGGAACACCAGCGCGTGCAGGTGCGCGTGGAGTGCGCTGCCCGTGCCGAGCGGTCGCACATGCGGGCCCAGCACGGGACCGGGATCACGGGAGACGATGCCGCATGCGAGGATCGTGGAACGCTCGGTATCGCGCTCGGTGGTGACGGAAAGGTGGTCCCGCACCGAGGGGAAGTCGTGCAGGCCCTTGCCGTGGAGCATGGCAGGCGAGCGCAGCAGGTGCGCGCCCACGACGCAACCTGCCTCGGCAGCAATCGCAACAGCCACGTGCCGCCCGTCGCACTGGCGCATCACCGCATCCAGCACGGCGGAGATGCCGACCACGCTGCCGGCGGCCAAGGGCTCGAACCGCAGCATGGAGGAGAACCTGCCGGAACCACGCACTGCCGTGAGGGCATGCACCCGGGGCACCAGCTGGCCGGTTGCCTGCACGAAGTCGGCCACCCCGCTGCCGTCGGTGGGCAGCGTTGCGGCGGCGCCGCCGAGCGCGAGGAACTCGCCGAAGCGCGCCTCGCAGTCTGCGTACCCGGCGCCGAGGGCGCCGATGCCGACGCCCCACGTGTCCGCAGGGAATTCCAGCGCGCTGCAGTCCGCGGCGCCCACCCTGCCCTCGACCACCCGCTGCGGGTCGCCGTGCAGGTCCACGTGCATCGCTGCAGCAGCCGCACCGCCGTGCAGTTGCAGCCGCAGCGCGCCGTGCTCGACCTCGCGCACTGCCGCAGCAGCAGGCGCTTCCTGTACCTCGACCACGGCCGCGTGCACCAGGCCGCCGAGCCCCGCCATCCGCAGGATCTCGGCGATCTGCTGGCTGGGATTCGTCACGGCAAGCGAACCGCGGATCGCCTGCAGCTGCTTGAAGTGCCGCACCAGCACGCGGATGGCCGCCGAACTCATGTAGTCGACGGCAGCCATGTGCAGCTCGATGCGATGGCAGCCTGCGCGCACCACCTCGTCGATGGCATTGGCCACGAATGCGCTCCATGCCGCATCGAAGCGGCCCAGCATGCGCAGTTCGACGACCTCGCCGCGGCGGCTGTGCTGGATCTCCATCAGCGCACCACCTCGTCCGCGCGGTCGAGCAGTGCCTGCGGGAACACGATGCCGTATTCGGCGGCGAGCGCGGGATGGAGCGAAAGGCGCATCCGCGCCACCGGTGCGAACGGGATGCTCGCGGGCGACTCGCCCTTGAGAACGCGTGCGGCCATCAGGCCCGATTCCCGGCCGTTGTCGCGGAAGTCGCACGAGAGCGTCATCAGCGCGCCGGACCGGGCATGCCCCGCGGCAAAGGAGAACAACGGCACGCGCGAGCGCTCGGCGGCCATGGCGATCGAGGCGAAGCTCGCGCCGCTGAGGTTGTCGGAGATCTGGCAGATGGCATCGATGCCACGCTGGCACAGCGCAAGGGTCGCGTCGGCGACCTCGCCCGTGGTGTTGACGCCCACGGCGACGAGTTCGATTCCGCTGGCCTTGGCCGCCTTCTCGAGGTCCGCCCGGAAGTAGTCCGAGTTGACCTCCGAGGGCACGTACAGCGTGCCGATGCGACGCGCCCGGGGCATCAGTTCGCGCAGGATGGCGATGAGCTGGGCATGCGGGGCGGCCACGTAGCTGCCGGTCACGTTGGGGAGGTGCTCGGTGTCGCTGGTGCCTGCGCCGGCCAGCACCGGCGAGGCAACGAGGGTGAACACGATCGGGCGGTCGCGCCCGCGGCGCAGCGCTGCCTGCAGCGCCGGCGTGGTGCTGGTGACGATGAGGTCGCTTTGTTCCGAAACGGCGGCATCGATGATCGCGCCCAGCGTGGCGATGTCGCCTTGCGCCGACCGGCGGCGGACCTCGAACCCCTCGCCCTCGACGTAGCCGCCCTCGCGCAACCCCTCCAGCAGGCCCTCGCGCGCGATTTCGACGTTGGAGGTCTCGATGTACTCGACGAAGTCGACGCGCAGCTTGCGTGCGCTCGACGACTGCTGCGGCAGGGGCGCGAGCGGCTTGCGTTCCGTCACGGTGCCGTCGGCCTCGACCACCATGTCCGCCGTCTCGAGGAGGTCGGCAGGAAAGCTCCAGCCGACGCCGAGTCCGGCGAGCGCCTTGCGGTTGAGCACGAGGAAGCGCGGCACGCGGTTCTCGACGGGGATGGTGGCAGGATCCTTGCCCCCCAGCACGTCTGCGGCCATGTCCCCCAGCATCCTGCCGATCACGCTGTAGTTCGCGCCCAGGTCGAAGAGGCCGCCCTTGGTGGCCGAGGGCGGGATGACCGAGAACACCGGGATGCGCGCGCGGGCTGCCGTGCCCATCACGACGTCGACGGCGCCCAGCACGCACACGTCCCCGCTCACGAACAGGGCCTCGATGCCGCGCGAGAGCAGCGAGCCCAGCGCTTCCAGCACCTCGTTGGAGTGCCCGGCATTGGCCTCGAGGAGTTCGATGCCGAGCTTCGTACAGGTGGCGCGCGCCAGCTTCGTCTGCGCCTCGCTGTTGGACTCCCCCGGGTTCCACACCAGCCCGACCCGGCGCAGCGCCGGGTTCATCCGGCGCGCGATGCCGAAGCACTCCTCGACCGGCTGCAGCGAACCGAACCCCGCCAGCCACGGGTCGTGCGCGAGCGGGTCCTCGCGCTTCAGTCCCACGCCCGCACTGAACGGGTCCGACACGCAGCCGAACACCTGCCGGGTCCGCGCGCCGTCGCGGTTCGCGTTGGCCACGGTCTGCATCGAGATCGTGGTGATCGTGATCACCAGGTCGTTGCCGCCCGAGGTGACCTCGCGTGCGATCGAGTTGGCCGTCGGCAGGTCGGCTTCGGCGTTGTACTTGCGCAGCACCATGCGCTCGCCGTCGCGGAACCCGCGTGCCGCGAGCGCCTCGACCACGCCATCGACCGTCTGCTCGAGCACGGGCTGCGACGCATGCTGCACGAGGGCCACGTGCACCGCGGAGCCGGCCTGTGCACGCGCCTGCCGCGAACTCCAGTCGGACCACAGCAGGACCGAGGAGACGAGGGCGATCAGCAGCAGGCCGGGCGCGAGGCGTCGGAGGGCGAGGAACATGCGGCGCACCCGACGCCAGGCAGGGAGCCTGTTGGCGGGAAGTCGCATTGTGGCCGGACCGCGGCGTTTTGCCAGTTCGCGCGCAGGCCGTTCAGCCCTGCAGGTCCCACTCGACCGTCACCACGTTGCGGTCGGCAGCGCGACGCCAGCTGCAGCGGCTGCTGGTTTGCTGGACGAAGTGGATGCCGAGACCGCCGATCTGGCGCTCCTCGGGTGGCAACCCGGTGTCCGGCGCCTCCCGCGCAAACGGGTCGAAGCTGGGCCCCGGGTCCGACACCTGCAGGCGCAGCGCCACCTCGTCGAGGGCGAGGTCGACGTCCATGGTGGCCTCGGGACCGAGGCCGCTGTGGTGGCACACGTTGAGGAGCAGTTCCTCCAGCGCGAGCCGCAGCATCCCGAGTTGGGATGCATCCATCCCCCACCCGGAGACCTCGACCTCGCAGCGGTCGAGGGCGGCGAACACCGCCGGCTCCTCGGCCCGCAAGCGCAGGTGGAAGGTGCGTGGCACCTAGTCGTCCCCGTCGTCCTTGTTGTTGGCCTTGCGCGCCATCGCCTCGAAGTAGGCATCGGCTTCCTTCTCGCTGGCGAACACCTGCGAGGACGGGAGCGCCGCGGCGATCTCGAAGATCTTGGCCACGCCGGGCTGCATCGCGGCCACGGCGAACGTGGCACCGAGGTCCTTGCAGAAGCGGGTCAGCTTGAGCACCGTGCGGATGCCCGCCGAGCTCACGAAGTCGACGCCTGCGAGGCTCAGCGTGAGGGACTTCAGGCCCTTGCCCTCGGCCTTGACGATCTGTGTGTAGAGGGGCTCGCTGGTCTGGCCGTCGATGCGCCCCTTGAGGTAGTAGGCCACCCTGCCGCCGCTGCCTGCCTGCCGTTGGATGTCGAGCATGGTGCAAGACTAGCAGCGAGGCCGCGCAGGTTCATGCACGGCCTCGCGGAGCCAGCCATGGGGTCAGTGGCTGCCGAGCTTCTCGGCCTTGTAGCCGCCCTTGCTGCGGAACCAGAGCGCGAGGCCCAGGAAGCTCACCAGCATGATCACGGGGAAGCTCGCGGCCGTGGACAGGGCCGACTTCTTGGACCCGTCCTGCACGGCCGTGATCTCCGCACGCTTCGGCTCCTCGGCGATCAGCTTCACCTTGTCGGGGTCGATGGCCTGGTAGGAGCCCAGCACCCACTGCTTCTCCGACACGACCTGCTGGTACACGGCGGGGTCCTTGGCCTGCAGCTGGTGCACGGCCTCGGTGTCCTGGATGTAGCCGAGCAGCACCGCACCGACGACGCCGACGCCAAGCATGCCGGCACCACCCATCGCATTGAGCGTGAGGGCGCCGCCGCGGGGGAAGCGCTCGGCCACGATGCCGAGCATCGTGGGCCAGAAGAACGACTTGCCCACGCCGTACAGCGTGGCGGCCAGCAGGATCATCGCGCCCGTCGCGCCGGCAAGGGACCAGAGGCCCAGTGCCGCGAGCAGGCTCGAGACGCAGAGCAGGCCCACCGGCGACATGCTGTGCACGATCGGTCCGGCGAACAACCGCAGCACCATCATGAGCAGGGAGGTGTAGATGAGCACCCACACCGGGTTGATGCCGAGGGGCTTGAACTCGCCCTCCATCAGCGGGGTGATCCAGCTGTCGACGCCGAGTTCGGTCGTCGCCAGCACGACCATCACCAGCAGCAGGAACGCGAACATGGGCCTGCCGGCGCTGCGCGAGTGGATGCCGAAGGCCAGCGAGATCACGGCAGCAGCACCCATGGTGACGATGCCGGACCACTGGAACACGCGGCCGAGTTCGAGGAACACGAGCGCGAGCACGATGAACATGCCGAGTCCGCCGATCTCGGCGAACATCTCGCGGTCGCTCACACCAGCGGCCACGCGCTCCTGCACGGGGAACCGGCAGCGCAGCAGGATCACGCCGTACAGCAGCGTGGGCACCATCAGCAGGCCCACCTTCCAGCGCCAGTCGGCCTCACCGAGGCTGAGCGCGAGCAGGCCACCGAGGACGAGGCCACCCGGCCAGCCGGCGTGCAGGATGTTGAGCCACTTGGTCTTCTCCTGCCGGAACATGGTCGCAACGGCAGGATTGACCACCGCCTCGACCGTGCCGTTGCCGAGCGCCACGATGAAGGTGCCCAGCCAGAGGTCGTCGTAGCTCTTGGCCGTGATCGTGAGCCAGGCGCTGACGACATGGCACAGGAAGGCGAACACCATCGCCTTGCCGTAGCCGATGCGGTCGATGACCAGGCTGAAGAGGATGATGCTGATGGCGAACGGCCAGAGACCGACGCCGAAGATCTCACCCTTCTGGGTCTCGGTCAGGGCGAACTCGACACCCCAGGTGTTGATGAGCATCGCACGGACGATGAATCCGAAGGCCGTGGCAATGAGCGCGAGGAAACAGCCGGCGAAGAGCAGGCGGTCTCCCTGCGGAGACGAGGCTCCTGGTTGCATGGTGATCCTTTTGGGAAACGGAGGAGCGGGGATTCTCCCCTTGCCATGGGCACTTCACCAAGGCAAACCTCCGCGCGCGCCGGGGAATCCCCGCGGTGCTACGCTCCCGCGGGCATTCCATGGAACGCGACGTGACGCAGCGCATGCGGGAGGACTGGGACCGACGGGCCCGGGAGAACGCCCGCTACTACATCAACGATCGCGAACACGAGGGCTTCGACTTCGGGCTCAGCGGCTGTGTGAGCGTGGTGTACCTGCTGCGCCCCATCCAGGACCGGTTGCGGCACGACATGCGCATGCTGGAGATCGGCTGCGGCATCGGCCGCATGATGCCGTTCTTCGCCGGGCTGTTCGCCGAGGCCCACGGCATCGACATCAGTCCCTCGATGATCGAGCAGGGCCGGAACCGGCTCGGCAACCACCCCAACGTGACGCTGCACGTCGGCGACGGCAGGACCCTCACGGGACTGCCTGATGCGTGGTTCGACCTGGTCGTGAGCTTCGAGGTCTTCCAGCACATCCCCGACCGGCAGGTGATCGCCGACTACGTGCACGAAGCCTACCGGGTGCTCGAGCCGGGCGGGATCGCCAGGTTCCTCGTGAAGACGAAGCGCTGGGAGGGCCAGGGCGCAGAGCACGACACCTGGTGCGGCGTCGAACTGGGGCGCGAGGACCTGGATGCCTGGCTGCAGCGCGACCCGTGGCGGCTCGAGGCCGCGCACGATTCCGACGACCCGACCAAGGCATGGGTACTGTTGTCGAAACCGGCGTCCTGAGGCTCAGCGCTTCTCGCGGCTCACCACGCCACCGTCGATGACGACCCCCACACAGTGGGTCGTGTACTCCAGCGGGTCGCCGTCGAAGAGCGCGAGGTCGGCATCCTTGCCCGGCTCGAGCGATCCCACGCGATCGGCCACGCCCACGAGGCGCGCCGCATCGATGGTGATGGCCGCGAGCGCGCGCTCGGGAGGCAGTCCGTAGGCCGTGGCCACGCCTGCCTCGAACAGCACGACGCGCGTCTTCGGCACGTAGGCCTCGTAGCCGCTCTGGATGGCAAAAGGGATGGTGGCGTCCGCGAGGATCCTCGGCAGCCTCATGGTGGCGTTGGCGAGTTCGCCGCTGCTGCGCGCCATCGTCGGGTGCGGGATCACCGGCACCGCTGCAGCACGCAGCTCGTCGAGCACGAGGTGCGCCTCGGCAGCGCCGTCGAGCACGATGCGCACCTGGAACTCGTCGGCCACGCGCAGGGCCCCGAGGATGTCGATGGCACGGTGGGCGGACACCAGCAACGGCACCTCGCGGCGCAGCACCTTCTGCATGGCCTCGAGCTTCAGGTCGGTCACGGGCGGGTCGCCTTCCTTGCGGCGAGCCAGCGACTCGCGGGCCTTGATCAGCTCCTCGCGCAACATGGCGATCGACTTGGCACGCGTACCCGGCGACTTGCCGCCGCCGCGGGCGCCGTCGCCCAGCGTGCAGGCGATCATGGCAAGCGGCACGAGCGTGTCCTTCTCGACGGTGCGGCCGGCGGTCTTCACGACCATGGTCTGGCCCGACACGAGCGCACCCGGGCCGTGGCCGGTGTGCACGGTCGTGATGCCGTGGTTGCGCAGGTAGGCGACGAGTTCCTCGCGCGGGTTGAATGCGTCGATGGCGCGCAGTTCGGGCTGGATCGCCGAAGACTTCTCGAGCTGGTCCTGGTCGTGCGGCACGTTGAGGATGCCGGACAGCCCCACCGTGGCGCGGGCGTCGACGAGACCGGGGGTGACCACCTGTGCCTGCAGCACCTCGATGCCCGGGGGAACCGTGACGCTGGCCGCAGGCCCCACGGCCAGGATCCTGCCACCCGCTACGAGCACGATGCCGTCGTCGATGACCGGACCGGCCATGGTGTGCACCTTCGCCCCGCGCACGGCAAGGGTGGCGGCAGGCGGCGCGGCAGCGGGATCCTGCGGAACGAGCGCAGCGACGGCGCAGCAGAGGGATGCGATGAAGGAGATCACTGGCCACCTCCCTGGGCGCCGTAGCAGCACATCGAGAACGCCTGGTCGTCGCTGGCGCCGTAGCCACCCTCGGCCATCAGGCGGTCCTGCGGGTCGTCGAGGTCGAAGACCTTGGTGCCGTCGACCCACGTGGCGAGCACGCGCGTCTGCACCGAGAACGGGTCGCCGGAGAGCACGACGAAGTCGGCGTCCTTGCCCGCGGTGAGCGTGCCCACGCGCGACTCCATGTCGAGCATGCGCGCATTGGCGATGGTGAGCGCCTCGAGGGCCTTGGTGCGGTCCATGCCGGCGCGCACGGCGAGTGCTGCCGAGCGCAGGAACAGGCGCGAGTCGGTGATGCCATCGTCGCTGTGGAAGCCGACGAGCACGCCCGCGCGATCGAGCACGGCCCCGTTCTCCAGCGACATGTTGACGGCCTCGAGCTTGCCGCCCGGGCTGTCGATCACGATCACCGAGCACGGCACCTTGGCCGCAGCGATCTCGTCCGCGACCTTCCATCCCTCGCTCACGTGGTGCAGCACGACGCGGAAGCCGAACTCCTGCTGCAACCGCAGCACGGTGACGATGTCGTCCTGCCGATGCGTGTGGTGGTGCACCATGCGCTTGCCCTCGAGCACCTCGACGAGTGCCTCCATCGCCAGGCTGCGCTCCGGCAGCTTCTCCGGGTCGCCGGCTGCGCGCGCCACCTTGTCCCGGTAGTCGCGGGCGCGGTGCAACTGGGCACGCATGAGCGCCGCAGCCTTGCCGCGCGTGCCGCCGAAGGGCGGTTCGCGCATCGGGTTCGTGCCGTTTGCCATCTTGATGCCGCCTGCAACGGAACCGTCTGCATTGCGCACGGCAAGGTCGTCGACGGTGCGGCCGTCGCGCAGCTTGAGGTAGATGGTCTGGCCGCTCAGCAGGTGGCCGGAGCCCGGCATGACGTTGACGGTCGTGATGCCCCCCGCCTGCGCCTTCTGGATCCCGGCATCGCGCGCGTTGATGGAGTCGAGTGCACGCACCTCGGGCTGGATCGGGGAGGATGAATCGGCGCCCGCCACCGAGCCGATGTGGGAATGGCTGTCGACGAGGCCGGGGATCAGCACCTTGCCGGACACGTCGATGCGCGTGGCGCCCTCGGGGACGGCCACGGCATCTGCAGGGCCCACCGCGAGGATCGTCTTGCCGCGCACGAGCAGGGTGCCCCTCTCGATGGGCGGTCCGTCGACCGGCAGGATCCTGGCGCCGGTGAACGCCTGCACCGGCTCCTGCGGCGTGGTGTTCTGCTGGGACGTGGCGCATGCGCCGAGAACGAGGGCACACGCGAGGACGCACGGAGGGCGCAACGACATGGCCGAAGCCTACGGGGCCTCGCGCGCCGCTGCTACCTGCCGGTGATGGCGGGAAGTGCGGTCTTCTTCAGGAACAACAGGCCGAAGGCCGTGTCCACCCAACCGCCCCAGCTGCCATCCGGGTTCTGGCTGGAGAGCAGCTGCATCGCGCCCTCGAAGTACCAGTCGCGGCCGCCGAGCAACGCCACCTGGTTGAGCTCGCAGGCGCGCTCGAGACCGTACAGGTAGTAGTGGAACCAGCTGCCCCAGGCGCCGCGCGGGCCGGGATTGTGGCGCACCGTGAGGTTGCGCTCGAACCAGAGGAACGACCCGCGGATGGCGGCATCGATGTCCTTCAGCAGCTTGGGGTTGCCGCGTTTCTGCAGGCGCATGGCGGACGCACACACCGTGAGGCCCGTGATGCCCGCCGTGGTCATCGAGCCCGTGGGCGGCCCGCCCTGCTGGTACGACCAGCCGACCGGCTGCAGCTTGGCGTTGCCGCCCGCGCGGGTGCGGCTCTTGCCGAGGTCGGCCTGGCTCACGAGGTCGACCGTGCCTGGCGCACCGTCCGTGGCCTTCACCTGCAGCCAGTGGTTCGCCGCGGCGGGCCACACCTGCGACGGGACCTCGATCCCGCACAGCACGGCGCCGTAGAGGCCGAGCAGCGCGTACTGCGTGTTGCTGTTGTCCCACGACTGCGACGGTCCGTAGTGCCAGCGCCGCAGGTAGGCCTGGTCCACCGTGGTGTCGACGTTGTCGAGCAGTTCCTTCGTCCACTCGGCCACGAGGGCGGAGTCCGCGGGCGTGAGCGTGCGCGGCAACGGGGCCTTGATGCGGCCGGAGCGCAGATCCGCCCACTCGCCCGGCGGGGTGTACAGCGCCTCGATCGCGAGGATCGCCACCGCCAGCGAGTAGGTTCCGTGGATGACGAGTTTGCGCAGTTCGCCGTAACCCTTCTGCATGTGCTCGCTGCGCGGGTCCTCGCCGCCGCGCATGAGCGCGAGCAGGATGAGCGCGAGTTCACCGGGCTGGGCGTCGTGGAACGGGTCGCCGCCGGGCCGGATGTTCATGCGCTGGTCCAGCTGCCGGCGCAGCGCCTCGACGGACTTGCGGATGCCGTCCGCGACGCGGGTGCGGAACTCGGGGTCCTCGGGTGCGAGCAGGCGCTCGAGCTGCCATGCGTCGCGCACCACGACCTGCTGCCGGCGGGCCGGGTGCTCGCGGTCCCAGTCCTTGTGCTTCGGGTGCTCGAGCACCAGCGAGGCCGAACCCTCCAGCGCGGTCACGAGTCCCTTCGCCCGGTCCACCGTGCGCTTGCCCCGGAACGTGCCGGTCATGCGCGGCGCCTGCGGCGGCGGCGTGTGGCCGCCGCGGTTTGCCTTCGGGTCGGGGCCCACGGTGCCCTCGAAGGTCTGGCTGCCGTCCTCGCCGAGCGCAGACCACGTCACCTCGACGCGCACCGGCTGGAATCGGTCCCATCCCTCGACGGCGAGCTCGACCTTCCCGGCCCTCGTGCGCGACAGGTCGAGGGCGGCAGCGCTCACGAACTGGCGCGGGTCCTGCAGGACGAGGTCGGGCCGCTGGCGCTTCTCGTCGAGTTCACCGTGCAGCACGATCGCCTCTGCGGCGCGGCCCCACCAAGGTTCCGGCACCCAAGCATCCTTTGGCTCGTGGGTGTTCTCGACCGCGAGCTTGCGCTGGTAGAGCGCCGCGCCGCGCTCGGGCAGCTGCCATTGCAGCTCCTGGGCAACGAGGGCGCCGGCAGCCAGCAGCACGCAGAACGCGGGACGCAACATGGCCCGGAGGCTACCACAGGTCCCCGGCAGGCTGACAATCCGGGCTTGGCGCACCCGCGGGACGGGGCCATCATGGACCCGCATGGCGGAGCAGAGACAACCGGTGGACCGGCGAGCCCTCGCCGAACTGCCGATGGAGCTCGAGGAGCAGGTCCTCGCGGCGCTCGAGCTCGAGGACTCCGCCCGGGACGCCGCGCTGGCCGGGCTCTGCGCCGCGCACCCGCAGCATGCGAGCGTGATCCGCAGCTGGGTGGCGGAGGCGCAGGAGGACGGCGAGCCGCCTCTGCGCACGAACGGGACCGAGCCCGCCCCTGTGCGCATCGGCCCGTACCGCGTGGTGCGGCTGCTGGGCCGCGGCGGCTTCGGCGATGTGTGGCTCTGCGAACAGCAGGAACCCGTGGTGCGCCAGCTCGCGGTCAAGGTGCTGCGCCGCGCCCACTCGTCGCGTGAACTGCTGCGCCGCTTCGCGGCCGAGCGCGAGGCGCTCAACCGGATGGAGCACCCGGGCATCGCCCGCCTGATCGACGCAGGGGCCACCGAGGCAGGGCAGCCGTGGTTCGCGATGGAGTACGTGAAGGGCGTGGCGCTGCCGGAGTACTGCCGCACGCGGAAGCTGGACGTGCGGCAGCGCGTCGAACTGTTCCTCGACGTGCTCGGCGCCGTGCAGCATGCCCACCAGAAGGCCGTGCTGCACCGCGACCTCTCGTCCGGCAACGTGCTCGTCGACGAGGTGGACGGACGGCCGTGCCCCAAGATCATCGACTTCGGCATCGCCAAGTCGCTTGCCGAGCCCCTGCAGGGCGCCGCGCTGACCTTCCACGGCACCATGATGGGCACGCCCGAGTTCATGAGTCCGGAGCAGG
>JBEATZ010000226.1:0-7381 GCA_041161695.1 Planctomycetota bacterium
CCTGCGGCTTCGTCCGGTCCGTGCCTCAGCCCTTCTTCGCGCCGCGTAGGAGGGCGATCAGGCGCGCTTCCTTGTCGGGCTTCACGCCGGTGCGCGCGAACGGCCGGTCGCCGCGCTCGGACTTCGCCCAGGCAAGGGTGTCCCGGATCGTGTCCGCCAGCGGCCGGAACCGCAGGCCCGCGGCCCGAGCCCTGTCGTTGGCGGCGATGCTGCGGCCCTCGCGGGGGATCCACAGGGGCATCTCCATCCACGCCCCCACCTCGTGCTCCTTCAGGAACTCTTCGCTCCCCCACACCAGTTCGACGGGCTTGCTGGTGGCGAGCTTGCAGCCGTGCAAGAACTCCTCCATCGACACCCTGCCGTCGAAGCCATCGGCGTTGTAGGTGCCGGCGAGTTGCTGCTCGATGCCGTGCACCATCCAGTCCGCGAGGTCGCGCACGTCGATCACCTGGATCAGGCCGTCCTTGTCCCCGGGCGCGAGCACGGCGCCGCCCTGGTCGATGCGCACCGGCCACCACGTGAAGCGATCCGTGGTGTCACCGGGACCGACGATGAGGCCGGGGCGCACGACGAAGGTGCGACCGGGCTTGGCCTGCAGCGCAGCCTGCTCGCAGCGCGCCTTGAGCGGCCCGTAGAACGGCATCGAACCGCGGATGGTGTTGACCTTGGCGGCATCCTCGTCGGACACCTCGCCCACCGACGACGTCTCGTCGAACACGTCCGGACGCTCGCCGAACTTGTCATAGACGCTGATCGTGCTGATGAACGTGTAGTGCGTCGTCTCGGCGGCGAACAGGCGGGCCGTGGCCTCGACGTGCGCGGGCACGTAGCCCGACGTGTCGACGACTGCATCGAAGCTGCGGCCCTCGAGCGCCTGCAGTTCGCCCTTCTCGCGGTCCCCCACCAGCTTCTCGACGTCCGGGAACAGCTGCGGGTTGGTCTTGCCGCGGTTGAACAACGTGAGCACGTGCCCTCGAGCCATGGCAGCGCGGACGAAGTGCGGGCCGAGGAAGCCGGTGCCGCCGAGGACGAGGATCCGCTTGCCCTCGGTGCGCGGTGACAACGGCAACGCTGCGGCAGGAAGGTCGCGGGCTGCGCCGAGGAGGGCGCCGGCGCCGGCTGCGGCGAGGAAGGTGCGGCGGGAGGATTGGTTCATGGAATGACCTTGGGTGCGCGCGCTCAGGTCGCGAGCGCACCGGTGCTGTCGGCGAAGGAGGAGATCTCGAGGCCCATCGCCTGCGCGATCGCGAGGTAGAGGTTGGCCATGGGCGTCTCGCGCCCGAGGTCGACGTGCTGCCCGGCCGTGGCACGGCGCCCGCCGCCGCACAGCAGCACCGGCAGGTTGTCGTGGTTGTGCCGGTCGCCGTCGCCGATGCCCGATGCGTAGACCACGTGGGTGCGCGCGAGCAGGCTCTCGCCCTCCTCGTTGCGCCCCTCGAGGGAGCCGAGGAAGCGGGCCAGGGCCTCGACGTGGAAGCGGTTGATGCGCCGGATGGCAGCGAGCTTGTCTGGCTGCTTGCCGTGGTGGCTGACCTCGTGGTGGCCCTGCGGCACGTCGAGGAAAGGGTAGCTGCGGTTGCTGCCGGCATTGCCCAGCATGAACGAGGCGATGCGCGTGCGGTCCGTGGCGATCGCCATGGCGAGCAACTCGTACATCAGGTCGAGCTGCTCGGGGAAGGAACCCGCCTCCACCAGCCCCCTCGGCACCGCGACCTCGGCACGCGCGGACTCGGTGCGCGCGAGGCGCTGTTCGAGCTCGCGCACCGCGCCGAGGTACTGGTCGAGCTTGCGACGGTCGGCAGGACCGAGCCTGCCCGCGAGCGCCTTGGCATCTGCCTGCACGGCATCGAGCACGCTGGCGCGCCTGCGGCGCTCGCGCGCCGCGTCGGCGGCACCCTGCACGCTGGCCGGGTCACCGAAGAGGCGCGTGAAGACGGCTCGCGGGGACGTGGCCTTGGCGAGCGGCGTGGACTCGTCGCGCCACGACACGTTGTTGCTGTAGGCGCACGAGTAGCCCGAATCGCAGGCGCCCGCCGAGCTGCCCTTCTCCATCCCGAGCTGCAGCGACGGGAACTCGGTTGCGTGTCCCACGCGCGCCGCGATCACCTGGTCGATGCTGGTGCTGACGCGGATGTCGGCGCCGCCGGTCTTGAACGGGTGCGCACACGTGAGGAACGAGGCGGCCGCGCGCGCGTGGTCACCGGGACCGTCGCCGTGGCCCCGGCCGCCGTCGATGGCGAGGCCGCTGAAGACCGTCAGCCGGGAACGCACGCCCTGCAGGGGCTCAAGCAGGTAAGGCAGCGTGAAGTTCCTGCCCGCGGCAGCGGGCTTCCACTCGTCCATCTTCTTGCCGTTGGGCGCGAAGACGAACACGCAGCGCAATGGCCTCGGTTCGCTGCGGGTCCGCAGGGCCGGCACCATGGCATCGAGCCACGGGAGCGCGAGACTCGCACCGATGCCGCGCAGCACGGTGCGCCGGTCGAGGCTGCGGTTCTGGAACGGCACCATGGCCGGGGATCATCGCACGCCGGCGCGGCGAGGGAAGGGCCTGTTGCCGTGGTCGGCGGCTGCTTCAGGTCCCGCCACGCATGCGGAAGGCGGGCATGGCGACCACGGCGTGGACGAGGTCGCGCAGCGTGACCCGCGGCTGCGCGGCGAGGCGTGCTGCCACCCGGTCGAGGTCGAGGCTGTCGCGCGGCCGCAGTTCGCGGCCGACTGCATAGACGAACAACCGCGCCAGCAGGGTGCGCACGAAGGCGGGGTCGTCGCGCACGAGTGCGCGCAGTCCCTCGACACCCTGCACCGTCCTGCCGTCCGGCAGGGGCGCGCTCGTGTCGATGGGACCTGCGGCATCCGCGGTGCGATGCCTGCCGATGGCGTCGAACTCCTCGAGGGCGAAGCCCAGCGCGTCCATGCGCACGTGGCACACCGCGCACTCGCTGCGCTGGCGGTGGATCGCGAGCTGTTCGCGGAACGACTTCGTGCTGTCGACCTTCTCCTCGGCGGCAAGCGTGTCGTTGCCGGGCGGCGGCGGCGGGGGCGCGGCGCCCAGCAGGTTCTCGAGGATCCACTTGCCGCGCTTCACGGGCGACGTGCGCGTCGGGTTGCTGGTGATCGCGTGGATCGAGGCATGGCCGAGGATGCCGCCGCGCATGCGCTGCCCGGCAGGAAGATCGACGCGGTGGAAACCGCCGGCCGCCGGTGCGGGCAGGCCGTAGAACTCCGCGAGTACCGCGTCCACGTGGGTGAACGAGGCATCCAGCAGTTCGCGCACGTCGCGGTCCTCGCGCAGCACGGCGAGGAACAGCAGTTCGGTCTCGCGGCGGAACGAACCGCGCAACCGGTCGAAGCCCGGGAACCGGGTCGCATCGGGGGTGCGGTCGGAGAGCGCACGCAGTTCGAGCCACTGGGCTGCGAAGCTCGTGGCGAGCGACTCGCCGCGCGCGTCCGCGAGCATGCGGTCGACCTCGGCGCGCAGCACGTCGTCCTGCTGCAGGGTGCCGCGGGCAGCGAGTGCGAGCAGCGGCTCGTCGGGTGCGCTCGCCCAGAGGAAGTAGGACAGGCGCGTGGCCAGCGCATGCGCGGGGAGCGACCCCCTCCCGCCGGCGGGCTCGATGCGGAACAGGAAGTTCGGCGAGGCGAGCACGGCCTGCAGGACCGTCCGCAGCGCCACCGTTTCCGTGCCCTCCTCGCGCAACGTCGCCTCTGCCAGCGCCACCAGGCGGCGCACCTCGTCGTCGGCAGGCGGCCTGCGCCAGGCGCGGAGCAGCAGCGCACGGACCAACGAACGGAACCGGACCGCCGGGGCGCCCTTCACGGCGAGGGCCGCATCCAGCCACGCACGCTGCGGCGGCACCGGCACCGCGTCGAGCGGGCCGCGGATCCGGACCTGACCGAGTCGGAGGTTGCGGTCCCTGCGCTTCGGGTCGGGATTGCCGGGATCGTAGAAGTCGTTGGTGAAGGCGAGGCGCAGCGCGTGCTCGCCTGCCGCGATCGGCAGCGTGATCGACTGCTCGCGCAGGTTCCGCCATTCGACGTCGAACACGTCGAGGTCGCGGCCGTCGAGCCGCACGCGCAAGCGCGCCGGATCGGCGCCGGCAGGATCCGCGCCCGCGTCCCACTCGATGCGGTAGGTGCCGTCGCGGGGCACGCGGAAGGACTGCTCGAGTTCGGCTGCGGTGTAGAGGTTTGCCACGTCGCCCTGCGCGCCGATGCCCGGACCGTCCACCAGTTGCATCTCCGCGGCCGTGAAGCGCTGGACCGGCGGGTTGGCGGGATCGATCCCGTCGAACACCCGCTCCGCGACGGTGGCCGATGCATCGAGCCAGGCCTCGAGGTGCAGCGTCGAGAACGAGAGTGCAGCGCCGATGTTGTCGAATCCGTATCCGAGGTCGTCGGGCGGCACCTTGTCGCCGATGGGCACCACGACCCCGAACAGGTCCGCGACCGTGCGCTCCCACTCGTTGCGGCTCAGCCTGCGCACGACGGGGCGCCCGGGATCCGGGGGCAGCGCAGGCACCGCACGCGCCAGCACGCCGTCGACCCACGCGGTGAGTTCCGCGCGTTCCGCGGGGGTGGGCGCCTCCGCGTCCGGCGGCGGCATCTCCGCCGAGGCCACGCGCTCGCGCACGCGCAGCAGCGCGTGCAGCCACGGCACCGACTGTTCTTCCAACCCGGGGCGACCGAGCAGCGCCTCGAGGCGGAAGTTGCCCTTGGCGGCGCCATCCGCATGGCAGTCGGCGCAGTGCCGCTCGAGGAATCCGCGCGGCGCCTCCGGCCACGCGACAGTCGCATCCCCTGGCTGCTGCGCGAGGAGCAGGTGCGGCGCCGGCACGGCCGCGAGGAGCAGGATCGCTGCGGACAGGGCGCGCATACGCACCTGAGCTTAGGCAGGTTGCGGAGAATCCGGAACGGATGACCCAGCGGTGACATTGCCCCGGAAAGGCTGTCCTAGCTTCCTTGCCCATGAACACCACCTCCACCCTCGCGTTCGCCCTCGGCGTCCTCGCCGCGGGTACGAGCGTCGTCGCCCAGAACCACGCGTACCTCCCCGCCAGCCTCAACCCGAACGGCAACGAACTGGCCAACTACAGCCTGCGGCCGTTCATGCAGCCGAACAGCAAGGTGCAGATGTTCTTCGACGCCACGGAAGTCGGCACGAACTCGCTGACCGTGGACGAGCTCACGCTGCGCTGGGACGGTCCGCTGCCCCAGGTGGGCGCACCCGGCCCGTTCAACATCCAGCGGCTGCGCATCCGCACCGGGGTCAGCACGGTGCCCACGCCCGGCGCCACCTTCGAGGCCAACCTCAGCGCGCCGCTCACCACCGTTTTCGACGGCCCGTGGACCTACCTGCCCGACCCGGGCGTGGTCGGCTTCCACGCCTGGGGTGAGCCCGGCAACGCGCTCAAGTTCCCCTTCAACGCACCGGTGAGCCTGACCATCCCGCCGGGCGCGTGGCTCGTGATCGAACTGATCATGGAGGGCAACAACATTGCGAGCTTCGGCTTCAGCCACGCCCTCGTCGATGCTGCACGCGCGAGCGGCGGCCCGGTCGACGGGACGGCGACCAGCTATGGCACCGGCTGCTCGGCCCCGGGCCTGCCTGCCGCGGTGATCGGCACCACCGGCACCCATGCCCCTGGCGCCGCCCACTTCGTGAACGGCCAGAACCTCGGCGCCAATGCGCCGGTGTTCCTGATGCTGGGCCTGTCCGATGCGACGTCGCCGCTCGGCGCGCTGCCGCTGACCCTGCCCGGCACGAACTGCAGCTTCCTGCAGAGCTTCGACAGCTTCCGCGTGCTGACCGCGAACGCCTCCGGCGCCATCCCCAACAACAGCCAGGAGGCGGCCGTGGTCGTCCCGCCGAGCCCCGCGCTCAACAACGTGGTGGTGCTCGAGCAGCTGCTGTCCGTGGTGCCGGGCGCCAACGCACCGTGGGACTTCGTGCTGTCGGACGCACGCCGCGTCCAGCTCGGCACGCTGACCCCGCCGAGCCGCGGCACCTGGACGGTGAGCCACGGCAGCCTCGCCACGCCGGCCATCGCCGACAGGGTCGAGGCCCTCGGCTTCGCCGTGCGCCTCAGGACGTTGTGAGGCGAGGCGTGGCACGGCAACCTTCCGTTCCCGTGCCGCGCACCTCCAGCTCCCTGCTCTTCTTCGCGACCGTCGCGCTGGCCCTCCTGCTGGTGGGCTGGTGGACGACCTTCCACCTCTGGCAGGCAGACGAACTGGAGCGCGCGGGCCAGGCGCTGCTGCGCGGCGACACGACGGCCGTGGCCGTGGCGCTCGGCGCCCACGACCCGGCGCAGCTCGTGGAGATCGCGCAGGCGCGACGCCGCATGTGGATCAGCGAGGCCGTGGTGTTCGGCGCGCTCATCCTCACCGGCGCCGGCCTGTTCTGGTGGTCGATGCTGCGCGAGGTGCGCATGCGCCAGGAGCAGGACCGCTTCCTCGCCGGAGCCACCCACGAACTGAAGACGCCGCTCGCCACCATCCAGTTGCTGCTCGAGTCCCTTCGCGACGGCAGGGTGCCTGCCGAGAAGCAGCAGCGATGGCTGGGATCCGGGCTGCTGGAGACGCGGCGGCTCGAGCACGGCCTCACCAACGTGCTCACGGCTGCCGGGCTGCGCTCCACCGGCCACGGCACGGCAGCGGCACTCGCCCACCGCGCCCGCCACGGCGACCTCGCGGACGACGTGGCGGATGCGCTTGCCGCCCTTGCGCCGCGCGCCGAGGCTGCCGGCGTCGAACTGGTGCGCGGTGCAGTCTCGTCCTTCACGACCATGCGGGATCCCGAGGGCATGCAGCTCGTCCTGCGCAACCTGCTCGACAACGCGGTCAAGTACTCGGCACAGGGCCAGCGTGTCACGGTGGACCTGCGCGTCGACGGCGACCGTGCCCGGCTCGCGGTGTGCGATGCCGGCGCGGGCATGGATGCCGCCGCACTCGCCCACGCCTTCGATCCCTTCTGGCGCAGTCCCGATCCGGCGCGCGGCGGCACGGGCCTCGGCCTGCACCTCGTGCGCGAGACCGTGCGCGCGCACGGCGGCACGGTGCATGCATCGAGCGAGGGACCGGGCAAGGGCACGACCGTGGTCATCGAGATGCCGCGCAGGGAGGCTGCATGAGCCGCTGGATCCTCGTGGTCGAGGACGAGCCGGCGCTGGGCGAGATGCTCTGCGACAACCTCTCCGTCGACGGCCACCATGCCGAGCTGGTGACGAACGGACCAGCGGCCCTCGCGCGCATGGCCGCTGGCGGCATCGACCTCGTGGTGCTCGACGTGATGCTGCCGGGGATCGACGGCTTCGAGGTGCGGCGCCAGCGGCGCGCGAGGGCCGCTGGGCCGTTCGTCACCAGCTCGGCAGGGTGGCCGTCG
>JBEATZ010000246.1:0-5814 GCA_041161695.1 Planctomycetota bacterium
GTTCTTGCCGGTGCCGCAGCCTGCATCGAGGCGCCACTCGCAGCGCACTGGACGCCAGTGGGCGAGCAGTCGCCTCGCAATGGAGCGGTTGCCGCGGTACCACCAGTGCCGCTCCTCCTCCTGGCGCATCAGCGGGTACTGCTCGGGCTGCATGGCGGTGCCTACAGCACCTCGCGCACGGCCGCGCACACGCGGTCGACGTCGGCATCGGTGAGTTCGGGGTACATGGGCAGCGAGAGCACCTCGCGTGCCAGTTGCTCGGCGACCGGTGCATGACCCTCGCCGAGGCCGAGGAACGCGTAGCCGCGCATGCGGTGGATGGGAGTCGGGTAGTGGATGCCCGTCATCACGCCCTGTTCGGCGAGGCGCTGGCGCACCCGGTCGCGATCCTGCACGCGCACCACGTACAGGTGGTAGCCATGGTGCACGCCGGTGCCGGCCTGCATGCGCACTGCCCCGGCCGGCAGGCCGCCCTCGTAGCGGCATGCGATCTCGCGCCTGCGCGCGACCCAGCCGTCGAGCCGCTGGAGCTTCACGGACAGGATCGCCGCCTGGATCTCGTCGAGGCGCGAGTTCACGCCCTCGCGCTCGGCATAGTAGGCGCCTGCGAACCCGTACATGCGGATGCGTCGTACCTGCTCGGCGAGTTCCGGGTCGTGCGTGAAGCACAGCCCACCGTCGCCGTAGGCGCCTAGGTTCTTGGTGGGGTAGAAGCTGAACGCCGCTGCATCGCCGAAGGTGCCCGCGTGCCGGCCGCGCAGCCGCGCGCCCTGGCACTGGGCGCAGTCCTCGAGGACGCGGATGCCGCGGCCGCGCACCAGTTCCTGCAACGCAGGCACGTCGACCACGTTGCCGTAAAGGTGCACAGGGATCACCAGCTTCGTGCGGCTCGTGATGCGCTGCGCAACGCTGCCGAGGTCCATGAGCGCGGTGGTGGGGTCGACGTCCGCGAACACGGGCGTGGCGCCAACCATGCGGATGGCGCTCACCGTGGGCACCGCGGTGTTGGGCACCGTGACCACCTCGTCGCCTGCGCCGATCCCCATCGCCTGCATGACGATGGCGAGTGCATCGGTCCCGGAGTTCACGCCGATGGCGTGGCCGCCGCCGAGCCAGTGTGCGAACGCCTGCTCGAAGCGCTTGCCCTCCTCGCCGAGGATCAGCACGCCCGAGTCCAGCACGCGCGCGATCGCGGCGTCGATCTCGCCGCGCATGGCGGCGAGCTGCGTGCGGTAGTCGAACATCGGGACGGGGTTCATTGCAGGTAGGTGGCGGCGTGGGCGCGGAAGAACTCGATGGTGCGACGCAGGCCCTCGTGCAGGCCGATGGCGGGCTGCCAGCCGGTGGCCTCGCGGAAGCGCGACCAGTCGCCGTAGTAGTCGCCGATGTCGATGAGCTTGCGGTCGGAGGGGAACGGCACGTGCTCGACCTCGAAGGTGCAGTGCTCGCGCAGGATCCACGTGAAGTCGTTGAGCGAGTGGGGCTCCGTCGCGCCGAGGTTGAAGATGCGGCCGTGGCAGGCCTCGTTGCGCGCGGCCAGCAGCAGGGCCTGCACGACGTCGTCCACGTGGTTGAAGTCGCGGCGCTGGGCGCCATCGCCGAAGATGGTGATCTTCTCGCCGCGCAGCGCCCGCCACAGCAGCACGCTCGTGACGCCCTGGCGGTCGTTGCGGAGCTGCTGGCGCGGCCCGTAGCAGTTGGTGAGCCGCAGCACCACCGAGCGCACGTCGTAGGTGCGGTGGTAGAGCAGGTGGTAGTACTCGGCTGCGAGCTTGTGGATGCCGTTGGTGTCGACCGGATCCACGACGTGGTCCTCGGTCACGGGCAGGTGCCGCGGCCTGCCGTAGACCTGCCGTGTCGAGGTGAACACGAGCAGGGCCGCCGGGTTCACGTGCCTGCAGGCCTCGACGAGGTTGAGGGTCGAGACGCAGTTGATCCCCAGGTCCAGTTCGGGATCGCGCATGCTGTCGCCGTGCGAGACCTGGCCTGCCAGGTGGAACACCACGTCCTTGCCCTTCACGTGGGCGCGCAGCGCCGCGCCGTTGCGCATGTCGTCGTGCACGATGCGAAACCGGTCGCGGTGGGGATCGAGGTTGCGCAGGTCCCCGCCGTGCTGCGGCACCAGCGAGTCGAGCACGGTCACCTCGGCGCCTGCGTGCAGCAACCGCAGCGCAAGGTTGCTGCCGAGGAAGCCCAGTCCGCCGGTGACCAGCACCTGCTGGCCCGCGAAGCTGGCATCGAGGCCCGCGTCACCGTGGCGCATGGACCTGCTGCTCCGTCCTGGTGCAGTTGACGCGTTCTCGCACCGTGAACTGCGGCCTGCCGCTGTCCATGAGGAACAGGCGGCCGAGGTACTCACCGATCATGCCGATGCCGATCAGCTGGATGCCGGACACCACCAGCAGGGTCACGATGAGCGAGGCCCAGCCCTGCGCGATGCCGGGGTTCAGCAGGCGCTCGACGAGGAACACCACCGCCATCACCACGCCGGCAAGCGCCACGAGCACGCCTGCCAGCGACGTGAGCCGCAGCGGCAGGATCGAGAAGCTCGTGAACATGTTGAGCCAGAGCGACAGCAGCTTCTTGATGGTGTAGCCGCTGCGACCCTGCTCGCGGCTCACGTGCGCGCACAGCACCGTCGCGTAGTTGGTGGTCACCCTGAGGATGAGGCCGTCGAGGTACGGGTAGGGGCCGCGGTACTTGGTGACCTCGTCGATGACGAAGCGGCTGATGGCCTTGAAGGACGAGAGGTAGAGGTCGGCTGGCTTGTTGAGCAGCAGGGTCGCGGCCTTGTCGTTGACCTTCGAGCCGAAGTTGCGGAAGGCGCTGTGCTGCTTCTGCTCGTAGCGCGACCAGACGACGTCGAACCCCTCCTCGACCTTGGCGACGAGCTTCATCACCTCCTCGGGAGGGTTCTGGCAGTCGTCGTCCATGATCACGGCGATGGCCCCGGTCGCATGGTTGAGGCCCGCCATCACGGCATTGTGCTCGCCGAAGTTGCGCGACAGGTTGACGAACCGGAGGTGCGGGCGGGTGCGTGCCAGCTCCCGGCAGACGGCAGCCGAGTCGTCGGGACTCCCGTCGTTGACGAGCACGATTTCGAGGGGACGCACCGAACCCACCTCGCGTTCGAGGCGCTCGACGAGCGGGCCGATGGTGCGTGCGCCGCGGTAGACAGGGATGACGATCGAGACGGTGTCCATCGAAGGCGGGGGCGATCTCCCCGTGCGAAGGGATGCTAGCACGGCTGTATCGGCAGCACGGGGTGGGCTACATTCGTTCAGGAAGGAGCCTGCCTGCGCCGATGTTGGCGCACGTACGCGAGCCAGCATCCCGGATGACCTCGGCCGAAGTTGGAGCAGCACCCGTGCAGGCGCACTGGGCCCGTTGGACCGGCCTCGACCGGCCGGTCCTCGGTCCCGTCGTCATCGCCGCCCTGGCGCTCGCGTTGTTCCATGGCATCGTCGCCTTGGTGAACCCGGACTACTGGTTCACCAACTCGTCATGGGACGAGTCGTTCTATCTCGACATCGCGCGCAAGGGCTACGAGCTCCCCGGAGGAGACTACGGCAGGTACACGGTGCTGCCGTTCTCGCCGGGCCTGCCCCTGCTGCTGCGGGCGGTCTCGTTCCTCACCGGACTGGATCCCCTCGTGGTGCGGCTGCCCGTCGCCGCACTGCTGTTCGTGACCGGTTGCATCGCCCTCGGCTGGACGCTGCGTGCGTTCTCGGCCGACCACGTGCGCAACAACCTGGCCGTCCTCGCCTTCGCGCTCTGGCCCGGCTCGATCTACTTCGTGAACGCCTACGCCGAGTGCCTCTACATGCCGCTGCTGGTGCTGTGCTTCGGCTGCATGCTGCGGAGGTGGTGGATCGCCGCGGCACTCCTCGCCGCCGCCTGCTGGTTCACGCGCACCCCCGCGGTTGTCGTGGTGGGAGCGCTCTGTGCGGCCATCCTGCTCGACGGCTGGCAGTCGAGCGCGCCGCGCGCACTGCTCACGGCCACCGGCAGGGTCCTGCTCTGCGGGGCCATCGCCGCCACCGGCCTGCTCGGCTACATGGCCATGGTCCACCACGTCACCGGGGACTGGTTCGCCTTCAGGACCTCGTACGTCGCCTGGGAGCCCACTGAGATCCTCAACCAGCGCGGCATCACGATGCGGTCCATGGCCGATGCCCTGTACCTCTACCCGGACCGGCCCACGCTCTTCCTTGCCGTGCCATGGTTCGTCCTGCTGCCGGTGCTCGTCTTCGTGCAGCGACGCACCATGCCGCCCGTGCTGGTCGTGTTCACCGGCGGCGCGTGGCTGTTCTTCCTCGTCAACGACTGGCTGCGCATCCCCTACCACGACATGCTGCGCTGGCTCGCAGTGGTGTTCCCGGCCTCATGGGCCGTGGTCACGCTGATCGCCGCGCGCGGCCCGGTGCTGCGCGTGCTGCTGGGCTGTATCTGGTTCGGGGCCAGCATCGTGCTCCACGTGTGGTGCACCATCCGCTACGTCACGGGGTTGTGGGTGTCATGAACCGCCACGCCGTCACCGAGGTTGTCGCACGGGTGTGGAACTCCCGCTGGCTCACCGTGCTGTTCGTGCTCGGCATGGCCGCGGCCGTGACCCTCGGCATCCGCGCCGGCCTCGCCGAGATCCGCGACCACGGCACGCAGGTGCGCGTGCACTTCCACTACGTGAAGACCACGACGCGCGACATCACGCTGTACGGGCGCGCGCTGCTCAAGACCGTGCGCGAGGACGAACAGAAGGCCATGCTCGTGGGGCCTGCGCTCGTGATGTTCGAGTGTCCGGACGTGTCCTCGGCCATGCTCGAACTGGAGATCGAGCACCTCGGCGGCCGGATCTCCGACACCGTGCGCATCGAGGACGCCGCCACCGGTGCCGTCCACGAGATCACCGACCTCGTCGGCCAGCGCAACCACGTGCGTGTGCCGCTGCCGAAGCCCGTCACGACCCTGCGCATCGCCCCGTCCCAGGGGCACATGGCCATGCGCATCCACCGGTTCCGCTTCCTGCCCGATGCGCCGCTCGAGCCGTTCTCGGTGCGCGCGCAGTGGCAGCAGCGCCACCAGGATCCCCACGTGCGCATTGCCGTGGGCTCCGGCTTCTGGCCATACGAACCCACGCAGCCGGACCGTGAGCGGCTCGAGACCGATCGGTATGCCTACCTGCGGATCGAGGCCGTGAAGCCCGGACCGCACCTCGTGCGGCTGCAGTTCCAGCGCCCCGACCCGGCGGCTGCGCTGCCCGAAATCCTCCTCGGTACCGAACTGGTCTGGAGCGGCCTCGCCGGCCGCAACAGCCGCTGGAACCGCGCGACCACCGAGCAGGGCGTCACCACCCTCGAACTCCACCTCGACCTCGCGGCGACCAACGTGCTCACGCTGCAGTGCCCCGGTGAGTTCCGCAGCCAGGCGGCCATGGGACTCGGTGCCGACATCCGGCCCGTTGCCGTGGCCTTCCGCCTCGATTCGTGGTCGATCGTGCCGCGCGAGTGACCCGACCCTAGGATGAAGGTCGTGGTCCGACCGATCCTCGTGCTGGCCGGTTGCGTGTGCGGGTTTGCATGCTTCGGCATGCTCGCAGGCGCCTTGCCGCGGCAGGCAGTCGAGGTGCGCGCTGCAACGCCGCCCGGCGCGAAGTCCGTGCAGCGCGGCGCGAGCATCGCCGTGCCTGTTGCCGAGGAAGGATCTCCGCCCGCTGCCGTGCCGGATGCGCGGCGCGAGGCGGTACTCGCAGGCTCTCCCGAGGTTGCGTCGCCCGCGCATGCCTTGTTCCGACAGCGGCTCGAGACGGGCAGTGCC
>JBEATZ010000278.1:0-4692 GCA_041161695.1 Planctomycetota bacterium
ACAAGCGCGGCGTGCACGCCTTCCTGCAGGAGCGCGACGCATGAGCCGCGTGCTCGAGGACTGGATGATGGGCCGGCACGGCGACTTCGATGCCTGCTTCCGCCGGCACCAGGTGGCACTCGTCGACCGCGACCATCGTGCTGCCGGCGCCGAACTCGCCCGCTACCAGCAGCTGCTCGACGAGCACATCGCGCAGGAGGAACTGCACGTGATCCCGCTGCACGTGGCGCACGGCGGCGATGCAACCGATGCACCGGCAAAGCTGTTCCTCGGCGAGCACCAGCTGATCCGCAGGTTCCTCGCCGAGTTTCGCACGCGGGTGGACCGGCTGGTTGCGGCGCCCGACGACGACCAGCTGCTCGAACTGCTCGACCGCGAGGCCACCTTCAAGAACCTCATGCTGCACCACGACCTGCGCGAGCGGAACGTGCTCTACCCGCGGCTGAGCGAACGACTCTCCGAGGCCGAGCAGTCGGCGGTGCTCGCTCGCATCCGCGCCAGCTGACCTGCGCGCTCAGCCCAGCAGTTCGCGCGCTGCGGCCCGCGGGTCGGCTGCCTGCGTGAGCACCCGGAAGGTCTCCGCGAGGTCTGCTGCGCCGGTGCGCGCGCGCAGCTGGTCCCACGTCCCGCAGGCGACCAGCGAGCCCTGCTGCAGCACCGCGATGCGGTGGGCGAGGCCCTGCACCACGTCGAGCAGGTGGTCGCAGTAGAGCACCGCGCCGCCGCGGGCCGCGAACTCGCGCATGGTCTCCTTGAGCACCATCGTGGTCTGCACGTCGAGGCCGGCAAACGGCTCGTCGAGCACCAGCAGCCGCGGCCCCGTGAGCAGCGCGCCTGCGAGGCCGACCTTCTGCAGCATGCCCTTGCTGAACCCGACCATGGGTTCGTCGACGCGGTCCGCGAGGCCGAGCGCGTGCAGCATGCGCAGGGCCGCAGCCTCGGTCGCACGGTCCTCCATGCCGAACAGCCTGCCCTTGAGCATCAGGTGCTCGCGGGGGGTGAGGGGCTCGTGCAGGCGCGCGACCTCGGGGAGGTAGCCGATGCGCCGCTTGGCCTCCGCCGGGTTCGACCGCGCGTCGATGCCGTCGACCAGGATGCTGCCGGCATCGGGCTCCTGCAGGCCCAGCACGCAGCGGACAGTGGTGGACTTGCCGGCGCCATTGGGGCCCAGCAGGGCCACGATCTCGCCCGCGGCGAGGTCGAGGTCGAGGCCGGCCAGCGCTTGCTGGCTGCCGTAGGACTTGCGCAGGCCCTGCAGGACGAGCATGGACGCTGGTGTAGCCCCTCGGCACGTGACGGGCCAGAGCAGGCATCCGGGAGCGGCGCGCCGGCGAACACACGGGGTCTTGTACGCGAGCCACCCAACCACGCTAATGCCCGCGCCCATGTCGAACCCGATCCCCGCGTTCTCCCTGCTCCTCGCCGCGCTGGTCGCGACCCCGATCGCCGCCCAGGAGACTGCCGCCCTGAAGTGCGTCGATGCCTTCCCGGGCCAGGCCAAGTTCGAACGGCCGTTGTTCGTGGCGTACCACGCCACCGATGCCGACGGCGCCTACGTGGTGACCCAGCCCGGCAACGTGTTCCGCATCCCGCGCGATGGCGCCAAGGACACCCGTCACGTCTTCCTCGACATGACGAAGACCGTGCTCACCGACAACTGGGAAGAGGGGCTCCTGGGCTTCGACTTCGACCCCGACTACGCGAACAACGGCTTCGTCTACGTCTACTGGTCCGAGAAGGTCGCGATGCGCGAGGGCGAAGTGGGCGGCCGGAAGGTGAAGTCGACGCGCCAGAGCGTGATCAGCCGCTTCGGCACCAAGGCCGCGGACGGCCTGCGCGTGGTCGATCCTGCGACCGAACTGCGGGTGATGGAGATCTTCCAGCCCTTCGGCAACCACAACGGCGGCACGATCTGCTTCGGTCCCGACAAGATGCTGTACATCGGCCTCGGCGACGGCGGCGCGGCCAACGACCCGTTCGGCGCCGGCCAGAACAAGGCCACGCTGCTGGGCAAGGTGCTGCGCATCGACGTGCGCGGAGCGACCGCCGAGAAGCCCTATGCGATCCCTGCCGACAACCCGTTCGTGAACGAGCAGGGCACGCGCGGCGAGATCTGGACCTGGGGGATGCGCAACCCGTGGCGCATCAGCTTCGACCGCAAGACCGGCGACCTGTGGTGCGGCGACGTGGGCCAGAACGCGATCGAGGAGGTCAACCGCCTCGTGAAGGGCGGCAACTACGGCTGGAACTTCATGGAGGCCGACGAGGAGTTCTCGATGCGCCGCCAGAAGGGCGAGGTGCCCAAGGACCTCCTCCCGCCCGTGGCCTCCTACCCGCGCAAGGACGGCATGAGCGTGACGGGCGGCTACGTCTACCGCGGCAGCAAGCACGCGGACCTGGACGGCTGCTATGTCTACGGCGACTTCGCCACGTTCCGCCTCTGGGCCGTGAAGGAGGATCGCGCGGGCGGCAATCACGTCGTGCGCGACCTCGGCAAGGTCCCTGCCCAGCTGTCGAGCTTCGCGGAGGAGCCGGACGGCGAACTGCTCGTCACCTGCTTCGACGGCAGGGTCTACCGGCTCACGCGCTGAACTGCGTGCGATGCGCGGTGGTGCGCGGCTGCCTGCGCGCAGATCGCGTCGAACCGCTGGTGCATGCGATGCCACTCGAAGTGGCTGCGCACCCACGATGCTGCCCGCGTGCCGATGGCGATCGCCGCGGCAGGCCGGTCCATGAGGTCGATCACCGCTGCCGCAGTGGCCTCCGCTCCGTCGCGCACCAGCAGGGTGTCACCCGGCACGGTGCCAAGGCCCTGTGCCGCCTGTGCGCTGCAGACGACCGGCAGTCCCGTGCTCATGGCCTCGAGCACCTTGTTCTGCACGCCTCGTGCGAGGCGCAGCGGCGCCACGGCGATGGCACTGCGGGCGAACCATGGCGTCGTCTGCGGCACGCGACCGGTGACCTCGATGCCGTCGCGCCCGGCGAGCGCCCGCACCGCCGCACTGGGTGAGCTGCCGACGACGAGGAAGCGTGCATCGGGGTGGCGTGCGCGGACCCGCGGCCAGCACTCGCGTGCGAACCACGTCACTGCATCGACGTTGGGCTCGTAGTCCATGACGCCCGTGAAGATGACGGTGTGCGGCTCGCGCACCGCCGGATCGGATGCCGCGAAGTGCGCGGTGTCGACGCCGTTGGGCAGCACGTGTGCGGTCACCTGCGGGATGCGCTGCTCGAACAGCTGCTTCTCCACATCGCTCACGACCACCGAGGCGTCGAAGGCGCGTGCCACCGCGCGCTCGAACTCCAGCAGCAGCCGGGCCTCGCGGCGGTAGACCCAGGCGCCGATGCCGCTGCGCGTGGCCGCGACCTGCGCCCACTTGTCGGAGTCGAGCTCGGCGAACTGCATGAGGCGCGGTGCCCCGGGCAGGTCGAGCACGTACTGGGCCATGGACGACGAGTAGACGTAGACGAGGTCGGGTGGGGTGGGCCGGAAGGCTCCTGCCACGGCACGCGCCAGCTCCCGGTGCCGGAAGAACGGCACGGTGAGGGCCTCACCGGTGAGCAACCCGCGCAAAGCCGTGAGCTTGCGCATGCCGCGGTGGATCCTCGGTGCGGTCACGCTGCGGCACCGGGTGCGCAGGAAGGCGACGCCCTCCAGGTCCGCGTCGGACTCTGCGAAGCAGCAGACGTCCACCTCGTGCCCGCTGTCCAGCAGGTGGGCGAGGAAGTGCCACGTGGTGATGCGGTCGCCCCGGTCGGGCGGCCACGGCACGCGCTGGCACAGGAAGAGGATCCTCACCTCGGCCTCATCGGCTGGTCGAAGGAACAGGTTGAACTCAAGTCACCGGCCTGAATGCCCGATAGCACTGGACCCTGAGTTTGACGTGACGCGATGAACCAAAGCCAGCAGATCCAGCTCAACGACCTGGTCGAGGGCACCGTCGAGCTCCCCACCATGCCGGTGCTGCTCGCCCAGCTCAACCAGGTCGCATCCGACCCGGCCAGCACGCCCTCGGACCTGGCCGCAGTGATCGCTCGCGATCCCGCGGTCGCAGCCAACGTGCTCCGCATCGTCAACTCGTCCTACTACGGGTTGCCGGGGCAGATCGGCTCGCTCGAGGTCGCGGCCTCGATCGTCGGCGCCAACATGCTCAAGAAGATCGCATTGCGCGCCGGCCTGCAGTCGACCTTCACGTCCGGGCGCGAGCGCAACCCGCACTTCGACCTGGAGGCCTTCTGGGCCCACGCCATGTACGTGGGCGTGGCATGCCAGGTCCTGGGCACGGCATCGCCCGTGACCATTGATGCGTCTTCCGACGACCTCCACGCGGCCGGGCTCATGCACGAGATCGGCAAGCTGGTGCTGTTGGAGAGCTGCCGCGGCGCCTACCTGGCCGTGCTGCAGCTGGCCTCGCGTTCGGCGCTGCCGGAAGCCGAGGTCGAACAGCACCTGCTCGGTTTCACCCATGGCGAGGTGGGCGCGGCCCTCATCGCCAAGTGGCAGCTGCCTTGGGATATGGGCATCGGCATCCGCTACCATCACCGCCCGTCACGCGACCCGTCGATGGGTCCGCTGAGCGCCATCCTTCACCTTGCGGACCAACTTGCATGGAACGCCGGTCGTCCCTCGACGATCGGTCCGCCCAAGCCCCGGCTCGACCCCGAGGCCCACGAGCGCATCCAGCTCACCCC
>JBEATZ010000292.1:0-9297 GCA_041161695.1 Planctomycetota bacterium
CTCGACCGACGCGATCAGGTCGAGGACATCGAGACCGTCCTCCACCTTGCCGAAGGCCGTGTACTGGCCGTCGAGGTGCGGGGCGTGGTCTGCTGTCACGACGAAGAACTGCGAGCCCGCGGAGTTGGGATCGCGGCTGCGCGCCATCGACAGCACGCCACGGGTGTGCGGGGTGTCGTTGAACTCCGCCATGACGCGGGTGCCGGGATCACCGGTGCCGGGCATGCCCGTGGCGCCAGCGCGCGTGTTGGGGCAGCCGCCCTGGATCATGAAGTCACGGATGACCCGGTGGAACGCGGTGCCGTCGTAGAAACCCTTCTGGGCGAGGCCCAGGAAGTTCTTCACGTGCAACGGCGCCTTGTCCGGGAAGAACGTCACCACCAGGTCGCCCTTGGAGGTGTGCAACACGGCTTCGAGGGTGTTCAGGTCGGTCGTTTCGAGGTCGTACATGGGATCACTTCTTGGCGACGGGCAGCACGATGGCGTGGAAGAGGACGACAGGCGTCACGGGCGTGCTGCCCTGCGGGCCGCCCACCGGCGTGGTGCCGATCGCGTCGAGGACGTCGAGGCCCTTCTCCAGCGCGCCGAAGGCCGTGTACTGCTTGTCGAGGTGCGGCGCGTCCTTGTGGCAGACGAAGAACTGGCTGCCGGCGCTGTTGGGGTCCTGCGAGCGGGCCATCGACAGCACGCCGCGCACGTGCTTCGTGTCGTTGAACTCGGCGTTGATCTTGTAGCCGGGATCGCCCTGGCCCCACATCGAGGCCTTGGAGTCGTCCTTCGTGAACGGGTCGCCGCCCTGGATCATGAAGTTCTTGATGACGCGGTGGAACTTGGTGCCGTCGTAGAAGCCGTCCTTCGCCAGCTTGACGAAGTTCTTGACGTGGTTGGGCGCCTTGTCGGGCATGAAGGCGAGGGTCATGTCGCCCATCGAGGTCACCAGCACGACCTTGGTCTGCGCGAGGTCGAGCGTCTCGATGTCGGTCTTCGACACGTCAGGCGCCACCTTGACCATGCAGTTGGCTCCGGCGTAGCCGGGCCAGCTGAGCGTCACGTTGACCATCGCCGCGGCGTCCGCGGGCACCAGCGAGGCGCTGGGGATCGACAGCACGCGCTCGATCTTCGTGCCGGCCTTCACGGCCACGGCAGGGGCGTCGAGGGCACCGGCATCGCGCACCGGCTGGCCGTCCTTGTCGTCGACCTTGACGTCGAGCTGCGTGCCGCTGAACAGGATGGCGGGCACCTTGGCGTCCTGCGCCGCCTCGACCTTCATCACGACGCGCACGTCCTTGCCGGCGGGCACGAGGCCGCGCTCGGCCTTGAGGGTCACGGTGAGGCCGGTGGAGTCCTGGGCCACGGCAAGGGCCGGCGCGATTGCCGCGAGGAACAGGCTGAGAAGGTTGGTTTGGATCGACATGGCAGTGGGGATTTGGGTCGGCCGTTCTAGCCCGCCCCTGTCGGGGTCGCAAGGAACGCACCGGGATCCTCGCGCTTCGCGCCGTACCCTGCCGCGCCTACGCTGTGGAACCACCCACGACATGGAGGCGCGCCGCGTGAACCCGAGGAACCTGCTGGCCGAACTCGAGTCGATCCGTGCCCGCTTCGGCGAGGGCCATGGACCGCGCAAGGCGCAGTTGCTGGCAGAGCTGCGCGAGGCCAGCCTGCCCACCGCGGCACTGGTGGGGCGCCTCCACGATGCCGCGTGCTTCCTGCGCGCGTGCCCCGACGACGAGGCCGTGCGCGCGGCAGCCCATGCGCTGCTCACGGGCTTTGCCGGGCGCAGGGACCTGAAGCGCTTCCGCCGCGCGCTCGCCGACACCGGCATCGCCGGCACCGAGACGCTGTACCCCTACTTCGGTCCGACGGCCCGGTGGCTGGCGCAGCGCTTCCCCGGCAAGCTGCACGTGTACTGGGACAACGTCGACGAGGACGGCCCGCTGGAGGAACGGCTGCAGCTGCTCGCGAGCTGGTCGGAGACGCCGGGACTCGACGAGGTCGCATGGCCCATGCGCACCTGGGTGAAGCGCCTTGCCGGACCGGACCTCACCGATGCCGAGTGGCTGCTGCAGCGCTGCGCGCGCGTCGGCCGCGACCAGCGCGCGAGCGACCAGCTGTACGAGGAACTCGGCCTCGAGCTCAACCTGCTGCCGGGCGAAGACACGCCCGCGCGCACGCACGAGCTGCTGCCCGTGCGCAAGGTCCACCACCACGTGGCGCCGCTGCGGCACGACCGCCCCGACCTCGCCGCCATGCTGAAGGTGCGGCTGCGCGAACGCCGCCTCACGGGCACAGAAGCCACACGCGTGGTGACGCTGGCACGCGAGTGCATGATCGCGCGCCAGCGCGACCTCGATGCGTTCGCCCACGGCGACCCCGACGACGTGCGGCTGTTCGAGTGCGAGGACGGCATCGCCTTTGCCGTCATCGGGGTGCAGCCCGCATACCGGCTGCAGCTCGAGTCGGTGTACGCGTTCCTCACGCTGCGCAATGGCGTGCCGATCGGCTACGTGCTCACGAGCGGACTGATGGGCTCGACCGAGATCGCCTACAACGTGTTCGACGCCTGGCGCGGCGCCGAGGCCGCGCGCCTCTACGGCCTCGTGGTGGCCGTGGCCCACCAGCTCTACGGCTCCGACACCTTCACCGTCTATCCATACCAGCTGGGCGGCGACGGCAACGACGAGGGCCTCGCCTCGGGCGCGTGGTGGTTCTACCAGAAGCTCGGCTTCCGGGCGCGCGACCCCAAGGTGCTGCGCCTCATGGAGCGCGAACTCGGGCGCATGGCGCGCGACCCCAAGCACCGCAGCTCGATCGCCACGCTGAAGCAACTCGCCACCGCCAACGTCTACTGGAGCAAGGGCGCGCAGCGCGAGGACGTCATCGGCATCTTCCCGCTCGAGGCCATCGGCGTCGCCACCACCGACCTGCTCGCGAGGCGCTTCGGCGCCGACCGCGAGCGCGGCGAGGCCACCTGTGCTGCCGAGCTCGCAGCCCTCTGCGGCGCGCGCGACTGGAAGCGCTGGCCCGCGGCCGAACGGCTGTGGTGGCTGCGCTGGGCCCCCATGCTGTGTGCCATCCCCGCGCTGCCGCGCTGGCCTGTGGCGGCTCGCCGCAACCTCGTGGCCGTCGTGCGCGCCAAGGGCGGCCGCTGCGAAGCCGACTTCGTGCGCCGCTTCGACCGCCACGCGCTGCTGCGCAAGGGACTGAAGGATCTCGCCGCGTCGGTGCAGGGACTGTGAGCGGAGTCCCCGCGCGCTCCCGGCCGGGTGCACTCACGGCCCCCGGGACCAGCCCGAGTTTCATGTCCTTCGATGACCTTTGGCATCGCCGACGAGGAAGGGTCAAATGCTCCGCGCAGACCCACCTTCACTCCTGAAGGACCAGATGAAACCGCACCCGTCCACCGTTTGGCACTCGAGAGAGCTTCCCCTCGTCGGGCAGGGTTTGCTGATGGGCTTGACGGCGACAGTGCTGTGCACAGTCGCCAACAGCCTGTTCCTGACGGCTCATGGGCCAGGCCACTTGCCGATGGTCTACCTCGGCCTGGCCTTGTTCGTCCCGATCGTCTCCGTCCTCTACACGACGGTTCAGGCTCGACTGTCGCGTGTGACGGTGGCCTATGCCTTCTCCACTGCCGCGTTCACGGTCTGCATGGGCGGCTGGGTCGCTCACCGGCATGGCAATGCCCCGTGGCTCGGTTACCTGCTGTTGATGGCATGGAACACGTACGTGCTCGTCGGAATGCTGCTCCAGGGCGACATGGTGCAGAGACTGTTCGACGTGCGCGAGATCAAGCGCGCCAATCCCACCATCCTGATCGGCAACCTCGTGGGCGCGGTCGCGGGTGGACTCCTCGTCGGCCCCTTGATTGCCTACATGGGCACGACCGCCGACCTGCTGCTGTTCTGCTGCGCCATCATCCCAGTGGGCCTGGCGCTGGAGCAATCCACGATCCATCGCTTCCCGGTCCTGCGCACACCGCCGGCAAGACGATCGTCCACCACGGCGCCTGCCACGCTCTCCCTGCGGCTGGCCCTGAAGCACCGGTACATCGCACTCGTTCTGCTCTACGGCGTCTTCTACGTCCTCATGTTTCGCCTGCTGACGTACCTTTTCATGTCGTCGGCGCATCAACTCACGGATTCGGCGGACGACCTGTCACACCTGCTCGGCATCTGCATGGCTGTGGGCAAGGCCGGGTCCTTCCTGTTCGTCTTGCTCGTCAGCACGCGCATCCTGCGTCGCTTCGGCCTGGGCACGTCACTTGCCGGTTCCCCCCTCATCATCGGCCCCCTGATCCTCGCCGCGATCACGGCCGCGATCCTGGGCGGGGAGGCCCACCCGGCAGTCCTCTGGATCATCGTTGGCGCCTACCTTCTGGGCCACACGCTCGATTCGGGCACGACCCTGACCGCTCTTCGAGCGTGCCTGCAGGCTCTCCCGCTGTCACATCGCACCACTGCTGACACCGCGGCATCGGGTCTCGGGAAGGCCGTGGCGGACGCACTCGCAGGCGGCTTGATCCTGTTGCTCGACGCGCTGCACGAATCCGGTCAGATGGCCATCATGATCCTCATCCTGGTCGTGGGCTCGGCCTGGATCCTGACGAGCCGGCTGATTGCTCGCAACTACGCAAAGCTGTTGATGCAGGCGCTCAAGAAACGCTCACTCCGCACAGCAACGGTCGAAACCAGAGACCCGCAGACGCTCTTGGTTCTCCACGAGTACCTGCAAGGCCCGCATTCCCCGCACCGCACGTTCGCCCTCGATGTCCTGCGCGACAATCATCACCCCTCCTACGTGCCTACAGTGCTCGCGTTCGCAAGGAGTGAGGACGACTCGATTGCGATCCCTGCGCTCGCCCGAATCGCGAGTGAACGGATCCACGAGGGCTGCGCGACCCTCGAGGAGCAGATGCCCTTGGAACTCCAGCCCAGCCGCAGGGCGGCCCTCATCGGCGGGTATGCCGCGCTGCAGGAAGTGGATGCGATCCCGCACGTGATCCCCTGGCTCGACTCACCTTCGGTCGAGGTGAAACGATCCGCCTACACGGCACTGCTGAAGCACTGCGGCATCGGGGGAGCCATCGAAGTGGGCCGGCGCCTGACCTCGCACTACCGCGACGAGGATCCGGACATGCGTCGCTTCGCTGCCGAGGTCATGGAACAAGTCGGCGACCCGGGCCTTTACGGTTACCTCCAGGTCCTGCTCACCGACCCGGATCGAAGTGTGCAGATCCGCGCCCTGCTCGCGGCGCGCAGTGTCCGGCATGCGCGACTCGTGCCCACCGTGGCAAGTCAACTCGAGGACCCGGATCTCCGGCCATTCGCCATCCGAGCACTGTCCGCTGCCGGTGAATGCCTGCTCCCGCACCTCACCGAATCGCTCGCGACTCCCGACCAAACCACCCTGCACGTCGTGTGGCTGCTGCGAGCAATCGCCAACAAGGGTGATGAACGGTTCCTCCGGCTCCTCAGGCAACACCTGCATCACCCAGTCGAGGAGATACGGCAGCAAGTCCTCAAGACCCTGGTGAAGCTCGGGTACACCGCCCAGGAACAGGAGGTCGATGGCATTCGGTCGGCGATCCGAAGCGAGGTCAGGGCCGGCCTCCAGGGCCTGCAAGCCGAGTTCGCGCTGGGCCAGGGTCCCGAGTTCGCCCCCTTGCGTCGAGCCCTGGAACATGAAGGTTTCCTGCGGCGCGAGCGGGTTTCCCTCCTGCTCTCCTTCCTCGCCGATCCTTCCCTGATCCTGCGTGCGGCAGACGCGCTGCTCCACGGAGTCGCAGCGGAGCGTTCCGTGGCACTGGAAACGCTGGAACTGCACTTGCCTCCCGATCTCCGGAGCTGGGTCCTGCCGTTCCTCAACGTGAGCGAAACCGCCAAGTCGAGGGTCACCAAGCTCGCCGCGCATTTCCCACACCCCACCGGCGCGTCACCGCGCATCACCCTTGCCGACATCATCGCGAACCGCGACGGGCAGTGGACCTACACGTGGACGCGCATCTGGGCGATTCACTCGATCGCCTGGCCGATTGCGCGCAGGGTCCTGGCAAGCCACCCGGGACAGTGGGGCTATGCGTGGGCAAGGGTCTGGGCGGGCAACAGCACATCGCCTTCGACCAACGCCTCGAAGGTCGATGCCCGGCTCGACTGGAGCAACGAAGAGGAGGCGATCCGCACCTGCCTCCTCGATCCCGACCCAACCTTGCAGGCCATTGCCGAATGGTCGCTGCAGATCTGCGAGGCCGACAGGCATTCAGACACAAGCGCACAGAATGCACGGGCAATATGGCTGGAAGGTCAGCTTCCCATGATGATCACACTCGAGAAACTCAGCATCCTTCAGCAGACCGAACTCTTCCAGGAGACCCCTGACCACGCTCTCCTCTCCCTGGCCGAGATCGCAGAGGAGATGGACACTCATGCTGGGGAGACCTTCATGCGACAGGGAACCCCATCCGATGCCATCTTCATCGTGGTCTCGGGTCAGGTGCGAGTTCACATCGACTCCACGACCATCGAGGTCTTCGGCCCGTTTGCCTGCATCGGCCTGCCAGCACTGATCGAGTCCGCAAACCGTACGGCCTCGGCGACGGCAACCGAAAACGCGGTCCTCTTGCGCGTCAGCAAGCAGGGTTTCGACGAGATCCTGGCCGAACAACCCGAAGTTGCACGGGCGACCATGAAGATACTCGCGCGCCAAATCCTCCGTTCGGCCCAGGTAGCGGCACAACCCGTGCCTCCCGGGAAGCGATGAACTTCCCCACGGACTACCGGGTGCCGATCCTCGGGCCGGAGGAGTACTCGAGGGCGTATCGGGCCATTCCCTTCGACCCGGACGACCCGAGGGCAGGCGATCCACTCGTACGCCTCGACTCCATCGGAATCAGCAACCAGAGCTACCACGCCCGGACCGACGGAAACAACCCGCCCTACCATCGCCCGGTACCCGGGAGTCAATCCGTGATGTGGCTGCGCCGTGCGCTCGCCATGAAGTTGACCCACGTCAACCGCCGCCTGCGGCCGCATGGACACGAAATCCATGTCCTCGACGGATATCGGCCCATTGCCTGCCAACGCGGGCTCTGGGATTTCTACTACGAGCAGGCACGAGCAGCCACGCGCTCGGAAGATCACGGCACCCTGAAGGCGTACGCGGAACAGTTTGCCGCGGATCCATCGAACTTCAGCAAGGACGACCCGGAAACATGGCCCTCACACACGACCGGAGGAGCCATCGACGTGACGCTTCGCTGTCTCAAGACCGGCTTGCTCGCCGACATGGGCTCTCACTACGAGGAGATCACGGACGCCAGCCACTGTGACCACTTCGAGCGCCTGCTGAACGCCGGCGCGATTGGCGAGCACGACCAGCGACTGCTCAACCGCCGGCTGATGCACTGGGCGATGCACGAAGAGGGCATCTACAATCATCCCTTCGTGTTCTGGCATCACGACTGGGGCAACCAGCTCCATGTCCGCACGTGCATGGATCGGATGAAAGACCCCCCGAGAGCCGCGTGGTACGGCTACATCGAGCCGGCTGATCACGGGGCCATGTGAATGCGGCCGCGTGCGCTACGCGGGGTCCACGCCCAGTTGCCAGAAGAAGAAGGCCCAGGTGTCGGCGTGGCGCCGGGCCATCCGCGACACGGACGATCCTCCACTGTGACCCATTTCCCGGCCGGCACGCAGGAGGACGGGCAGGCCAGAGGTGGATGACCTCTGCCATTGTGCAAGCATCTTCCGCCCATGCCACGGTGCAACGCGATCGTCTGCGTCGGGAGCGAAGATGAGGATGGCTGGCGCCTCGATCCGCTCGGGCATGTTGTGATAGGGGCTGTAGCGCAAGAGCCACTCCAGCTCCTGTGGGTGCTCCGGCGATCCGTACTCAGCCATCCAGTGACGTCCGTTGTGGCTCAGGTGGAAGCGCGCCATGTCCGCGACGGGTGCACCTGCCACCACCGCGCGCCAGAGTGTCGGGCGCTGCAGGGCCGCCACCATGGTCAGCAACCCGCCGTTGCTCCAACCCACGGCGCCGAGCCGGCCTGCCCTTGCGAATCCACTGGCGATGAGCCAGTCGCCAGCCGCGTTGAAGTCGTCGAAGCAGTTCTGCTTCCGTTCCCTCATGCCCGCCCGGTGCCACTCCTCTCCGAGTTCGCCCCCGCCCCGGATGTGCGCCTCGGCATACACGCCGCCTCTTTGGACGAACGGCAGGATGTCGGCCCGATAGGTGGGCTTCATCGACTTGCCGAAGCCGCCGTATCCACGCACGACAGCCGGGGAAGTTCCGTCGGGGACGAAGCCCCTTCGGCACACCACGTGCATCGGAACCATGGTTCCGTCCTTCGATGGAAAGCAGAGCCGCCTCACCTCCACGTCCGGATCCGCATCCCCGGATCTTCCCCCGACCCGGAGCGGACCGGCTGGGTCTCCGAGTTCGATCCTCAGCGTGTGCTGGGGGGTTTGCGGCCCCGAGATGCCAGCCAGCACGGATTTCCCGTCCGAGGTCGCCGACAGCCAGTGAAGTTCCCGGTTCCCGTCCCATGGAACGCGGCGGGCATCCATGCCCGGGCCTCGCACCACCTGGAGTTCGACCGCGCCCTCAGGATCGATGGCCTCTGCGACAACGCATTCGCCAACGACCGTCCAGTGCCCTTCTCGCACCCCCGGCATGACGGTCACGGCCTCGCTTGCCGGGTCCATCGCGGCCAGCGGCAACCTGAAGATGCCTTGCACCGTGTCCGTGCGGGAGGTCCGCAGGTAAGCCCACGAGTCGGTGAGGACCGCGCGGATGGTGCCGGGACGAAACGGATAGAGGATCCGGAAGCTGGTCCCCGAATCCCGGCAGGTCCCGATCCATGCCGCCGAGACCGCCTCGTCGCCCGTGAAGTCGTGGACGACGATGAGCATGTGGCGTCCGTCGGGCGAGAGGGTGGGAGTCGGGAGTTGGCCGTGGGCCAGACCGTCGCCGAACACGAGTTCGTCCCGGCTCACCGGGTCGCCGAGCCGGTGATGGAAGATCCACTGGCGGTAGCTCGCTTCTGCAACGGAACTGCCTTGTGGGGCCCTGGAGTGGAAGAAGCCCGACCCGCACGGCGTCCAGGCCACCTGATTGGTGCTGTGCCATTGGTGGGCAACCGGGTTCCACTCGGCTGGGATCTGGTCGGCCAACAACCTCCCCGTGTCGACGTCCACCACGTGGAGCGGCATGAACGAACTGCCCTTGAAGGAAACCCGGAAGGCCACGAGCCGGCCGTCAGGCGAAGGGTGACAGTCTGCAAGCGCTGGTGCATCG
>JBEATZ010000319.1:0-3803 GCA_041161695.1 Planctomycetota bacterium
TGCCCGGCCCTCACGAACTGCAGGACAGTGCCGAACACCCCGGCCGGTTGCGCGCCCACTCGGGGCGCTTCTGCGCGAGGTCCTCGCAGCCCGGCTGCGCCTCGAAGGGCCGCTCGAACACGCGCAGCAGCCTCTGCACCTTCGACGGGTCGCCTGCGTGCGCCGCGTCGATGGCCTCCTGCGCGATCCAGTTGCGCAGCACGTACAGCGGGTTCGCGCGCTGCATGGCCGCGGCCGTGAGCGCCACGTCGCCTCCCTCGCTGCGCGCGCGCTGCCACCAGCGCTGCAGCCATGCGAGCACGCGCGCGGCAGGAGCGTCGTCAGGGGTGCCGTACCACGTGTCGCGGACGGCTTCGGGCAGCACCGCAGGCGCGGCCTCGGCCGTGAGGGTCGGTGCGAGCGCGCGGAAGAACAGCGTCATGTCGGTGGGGAAGGCACGCAGGCAGTCGAACAGCTCCTGCAGCAGTTCGCCGTCGCCGCGTGCGCTGTCGAAGCCCATGCCGAGCTTGTTGCCCCAGTGGGTGCGCGCCGCGCTGCCGTACGCATCCTCGTAGGCGCCCAGCGCCGACTCGACCACGCCTTCGTCGCCGTCGAACAGCGCGAGCATGGCCTCGCCGAGGCGCGCCACGTTCCAGAGCCCGACCCCGGGCTGGTTGCCGTAGGCGTAGCGGCGCTGGCCCGCATCCGTGGTGTTGGGCGTCCAGCCGGGATCGAAGTCGTCGAGCCAGCCATAGGGGCCGTAGTCGATGGTGAGCCCGAGGATCGACATGTTGTCGGTGTTCATCACGCCGTGGACGAAGCCGACCGCCTGCCAGTGCGCCACCATCCGTGCCGTGCGCACGGCCACCTCGTGCAGCAGCTGTTCGTACGCGCCGCGCGACGGCGCGCCCAGGTGCGCGTGGTGCTGGACGAGGGTGAAGTCGACGAGCTTGCGCAGCAGATCCACGTCACCGCGCGAAGCCGGCAGCTCGAAGTTGCCGAAGCGCAGGAAGGTGGGCGCCACGCGGCACACGATGGCGCCCGGTTCCTCGCGCGCGTTGCCGTCGTAGAACATGTCGCGCACCACCGCGTCGCCGGTCGCCACCAGCGACAACGCACGCGTGGTCGGCACGCCCAGGGCATGCATGGCCTCGCTGCACAGGAACTCGCGGATCGACGAGCGCAGCACCGCGCGGCCGTCGCCGCGGCGCGAGTAGGCCGTGGGGCCGGCGCCCTTCAGCTGCAGTTCGTGCACCTTCCCGTCGGGAGCCACCAGCTCCCCCAGCACGATGGCGCGCCCGTCACCGAGCTGGCCGGCCCAGTTGCCGAACTGGTGGCCGCCGTAGCACGCGGCATACGGGTCCATGCCCTCCCACAGTGCATTGCCTGCCAGCACCGCAGCGGTGCGTGGGTCGGCCATCCGCACGTCCGCGAGGCCGAGTTCGGCGGCAAGCGGGCGGGACCACGCCAGCATGCGCGGCGCGGACACCATCGTGGGCTGGACGCGCGACCAGGCGGCGCCGTGCACCGACCGCGGGAACGGACGGGTGTCCGCGTCGCCGGGCAACCGGTCGAGGAACTGGCGCTGGAAGCGAGGTGCGGGGTCCACGTGCGGGTCGGGTTGGGGAGCCTGCGGGTCGGGAACTTCGCCCTGCGGCCCATGGCGGGGGTTTGGGCCCCGGGGCGTAATGGAACAACAACCACCCATGCGATTCCTCTCCGCATTCGATGCAGTCGGCCTGGTTCGCTCCGGCAACCGGGTCTTCGTCCACGGCGGCGCCGCCACGCCCCAGACCCTGTTGCGCGCCCTCGCCGCGCGCGGTCCCGAACTGAAGGACGTCGAACTCGTCCACCTGCACACCGAGGGCCAGCACGCCTGTGCGGCCCCTGGCATGGCCGCGAGCTTCCGGGTCAACGGCTTGTTCCTCGGCGCCAACGTCCGCGAGGCCGTGGCCCGCGGCGACGCCGACTACGTGCCTGCGTTCCTCAGCGAGATGCCGGCCCTGTTCCGCGAGCGGGTGCTGCCGCTCGACGTGGCCATGGTGCACGTCTCGCCGCCGGACCGGCACGGCTACTGCTCGCTGGGCGTCTCGGTGGACGTCGCCAAGGCCGCCATCGAGTCGGCTCCCGTGGTGATCGCGCAGGTCAACCCGCGCATGCCGCGCACCCATGGCGACGGCCTCGTGCACCACAGCCGCTTTGCCGCCGCCGTGGCCGTCGAGGACGAACTGCCTGCGCACGATCCTTGCGACCTGGGCAATGCCGAGCGCGCCATCGGCCGCCATTGCGCAGCGCTGGTCGAGAACGGTGCGACGCTGCAGATGGGCATCGGCGCGATCCCCGATGCGGTTCTGGCGGCCCTGGAACAACACAAGGACCTCGGCGTGCACACCGAGATGTTCAGCGACGGCGTGCTGCGACTCGTGGAGCGCGGTGCGATCACCGGTCGCCTGAAGAAGGTGCACCCCGGCAAGATCGTGGCCGGCTTCGCGATGGGCACGCGAAGGCTCTACGACTTCATGGACGACAACCCGATGGTGTCGATGCTGGACATCGGCTACGTGAACGACCCCTCGGTGATCCGCCGCAACCCGAAGGTCGTTGCCATCAACAGCGCCATCGAGATCGACATCACCGGCCAGGTGTGCGCCGACTCGATCGGCACGACCATGTACTCGGGCGTGGGCGGCCAGATGGACTTCCTGCGCGGCGCCTCGCTGTCGCCGGGCGGCAAGCCGATCCTCGCGCTGCCTTCCGTCACCTCGAAGGGCATCTCGCGCATCGTCCCCATGCTCAAGCCCGGCGCCGGCGTGGTGACCACGCGCGCCCACGTGCAGTGGGTGGTGACCGAGCACGGCGCCGTCGACCTGCGCGGCAGGAACCTGCGCCAGCGCGCGAAGGCGCTCATCTCGGTCGCCAGTCCGCAGCACCGCGAGGCGCTCGAACGCGCAGCCCTCGAGCGCTTCCACCGCATGCCCGACTGAGCACTGGTGCGCGTCAGCTCCGCAGCGCGAGGCGCGCGAAGACAGTTGCTGCGCCGTCGCGCGTGACCCGCCAGATGGCGCCCGCGTCGGCGACGAGCACGCTTGCCCCGTGCACGGCCAGCGCGCACGGCCGGTCGAGGCCGTGCTCCCTGCCGCCCACGCGGGCGACGACGCCGTCCGCGCCCACGCACGAGAGCTCGCGCTGCCAGGGGTCGGCGATCCAGAGCGCCGTGCCGTCCCATGCCACGCCGGCCGGCCGCGCGAGGCCGCGAGCCACCGTGCGCGTGCGACCGTGGGCGTCGTCGACGAAGCGGATCGCGCCGTTGCCGGCATCGGCCACGAAGAGGCCGCCCTCGCCTGCACTCAGCGCGAGCGGCTCGTGCAGCTGCGCCTCCTGCTCGCCGTCGGCGAGGCCGGGCGCACCGGTGCCGATCCACGCCATCGCCGCCTCGGTCGTCGGGTCGAACTGCCACAGCTGGTGGCAGCCGGCCATCGCAACCACCACGCCGCCGTTGCGGGCCAGCAACCCGCGCGGGGAGGACAGCGACTGTCCGGCGCCGAAGCCGCCGCCGAAGCGGTCGCTGCCGCGCACGCCGTTGCCGCACACGGTCATCACGTTGCCGGTCGCGGGATCGACGATGCGCAGCGCATGGTTGCCGCTGTCGGCCACCAGCAACCCTGCCTCGACGGCACACAAGCCCATGGGAGCGCGGAACGCCGCGCCCTCGGGCTCGCCATCGCTCATGCTGGCATGGCCGCTGCCGATGGTGCGCACGACGCGCAGGCTGTGCAGGTCCACCTGCAGCACGCGGTGCCGCGCGGCATCGGCCACCCAGAGCA
>JBEATZ010000328.1:0-8316 GCA_041161695.1 Planctomycetota bacterium
CCTCGTTGGCGGAGCAGTGCATCGAGAGCACGCCCTGCTTGGGCATCAGGTAGTTCATGATCGTGAAGACGCCCTTCTTCATCTCGCCCGCGTACTGCGTGCCGAGGATCACGAACTCGCCCCGCTCGAAGCTCAGGTCGACGGAGGTCGACGAGCTCATCTCGTTGGTGAGCGGGTTGGCCGGGAACAGGCCGGCATTGAAGATCACGTAGTTGGGCTCGCCGAACGTGGCCAGCTGGTCGTGCGTGGGCCGGATCAGCATGTTGTGCATGAACAGCGCGTGGTACGCGTTCAGGCAGACGATGCGGACCTTGATCTGGTAGCGGGGGTCCCAGCCGGCGTAGCCGTCGACCACGTAGATCTGGTCGCGGGTGTTGAGGAAGTCGATGGCGCGCTGACGGTTGACCAGGAAGGTCTTCTCGGAGAGGCGGATGTTCACGTCACCCCACCAGATGTCCTTGGTGCTCGGCTCGGCGTCGACGATGCGCTTGTCCTTCGGCGAGCGACCGGTCTTGGCTCCGGAACGGGCAGCGAGTGCCCCGGAGGAGACGATCTCGCCCTCGCCGCGGCGGAGGGCCTGCTCGTACAGGAGCGCCGGGGAGGCGTTGCGGAGGACGTTCGTGACCTTGATGCCGTATTTGCTGAGATCCATCGGGATAGGTTGTTGTTCTGGAGACTTGGGTCTCCACAGCGTAGCCGAGCAAGGCTAGGGGGAAGGGGGCCGTGCTTTCCAGTGTCTCGGCGCCGCGGGAACCCGCCATGGCAGCGAGGCCACCGGATTTCCTGCCCGTGCAGCCGGCAGGGTGCGATCAGCGCAGGGTCAGTTCGGCGCCGCGGCTCATGCTGACGCCCCCGGGCGCCGAGTTGTCGACGGCAAGGCACTGCACCTGGATGGGTGCGTTGCGCAAGGCGGGCAGGAACGGGATCGCGAGCCTGAGCGAGGCCTGGCCGCCGGTGTCCGCGGTCGCGAGCACGGTGTTCATCGGCTGCGTCAGCAGCGTGCCGCCGAGCAGTGGCGACACGATGCGCTGGTTGCCCACCGCGAACAAGGCGAGGCCCGAAGCGGGGAGCTCGCGCGCCTGCGCCTCGACGGAGCCGCCGAGCCCCGAGGCGCCGCGGAGCGAGAGTCCGGGAACGCCGAGGGCGCCCGGAGTCCCTGTGCCGTAGCTCGTGAACGCGTTGCCGAGCATGCGGCTCGGCAGCAGGCTCGCTGCGTCGGCCGCAACCTGCTGGTTGCGCACTGCGTGGATGCGCACCCGGCAGGGGCCCGCTGCCGGATCGAGCCAGTAGGTCCCGAGTTCGAGCCACCCCCCGGCAAGGGCGCTTGCCTGGTTGGTGGTCGAGACGTGCGTGCCTTGTGCGTGCACGACCTCGTGGGGCACCTGCGTGGCCCGGCCTGCGGCCGTCGCCTGGTGCGCGAGCACGCGGTAGAGACCTGCCGCGGGGACCGGCAGGACGAACTCGGCGCTCTCGTCGGTGGTGGTGGCGGTTGCGGCGAGGTGCGCGCCCGCGCTCGCGTTGGTCGCGCTGAGGAGATTCCAGCCAGGCGTCGAGATGGTGGAGGGGTCGGATTCCTCGCGTGCCACCGGCAGCGGGCGCCAGCCTGCTGTCCTGCCCGGCACCGGTGCCGCAGCCTGGAAGTACTGGCTCGTCAACGAGGGCAGGTCGTCGTACAGGCCCTCGGCGTACCAGAAGGCGTGGCCCGGGAGCCCGCGGGCGCGGTTGGCTGCCACCATGGCGAGCACCTCGGTGGTGGGCGTGCCCGTGATGGCGCGGATCCCCGGCGCCAGCTTGCTGCGCTGCGCCGTGGTGAAGAGTGCGAGGTTGGCGTCGAGGGTCGTGATGTACGAACTCGCCGTCGTGCGGTAGCACTGGAAGTAGCAGACGTCGACGGCGCCGTTGCGCACCCACCAGGGCCAGTCCTGCAGGTAGAGGTCGTAGGACGTGTTCATCACCACGGGTGCGTTGGTGATGCGCACCGAGGGCCTGCGTTCCTTGGTGCGGGCATGGACCCGGGCGACGAAGGCGTTGAGTCGGTCGGCGCGCCAGCGCTTCCATGCCGAGGTCTCGACGTTGGTGGGAGGCGTCGAGCCGTAGGCGGCGATCGTGGCCGCGTCGTACCCGAAGGCCGTCGACGGGTAGCGGAAGCGGTCCCACTGCACGCCATCGACGTCGTAGCGGTCGACCACCTCGGTCGACAGGTCGACGAGGAACTGCTGGACCTGCGGGTTCTCGTGGGACATCCAGGAGAACCAGCCGGTGCCGCCGTCGCTCACGCGGCAACTGCCGGCCTGGTCGGCTGCGGCCCACGTGGGGTTCGCGGCGATCACCGGGCCGTCACCGCCCGCGGGGTACCAGCCGCTCCAGCCGCCGATGAACCCGTACTCGAACCAGGCCTCGACCTCGATGCCGCGCCGGTGCGCTTCGGTGATCGTCTCCTGCAGGGGATCGCGTCCCACGAAGGAGGGATCCTGGCGCACGCCGCACACGCGCTGCAGCACGTCGCTCGGGTGGATCGTGTAGCCGCGGCTCCAGACGTTCACGCAGACGACGTTGAAGTTGGCTGCGGCAAGTGCGTCGAGGGTGCTGGCGATCTTGGCCCGCGAGACGAGGCCGTCCCGGGCGATCCAGGTCGCGCGGATCTCTGGCGACTGCGCTGCCGCGAGGGCTGCAAGCAACAGGGACATGACGAGGGCCCGCATGGTCCGGGACAGCATACCCGCTCAGGAAGTTGGGCGACGGGCCTGCACCGGGTCGCCGCTGGCCAGGAACAGGCCGCCCTTGAGGTGGTGCACCGTGCGCGGCGCCCCGGGCGGGAAGCGCCATGCGCCCTCGTGCCACAGCGCGTCCTCGACCCATGCTGCGGTGCACTGGAGCACGAACAGGTCGTGGTCGGCGGCAAGGCGGGGGTCCGGCAGCACGCGGCATTCCAGCCATGCCGCGCAGCCCTCGATCAGCGGCCCGGTCACGGTGCTTGCGGGAGCGTACCGGATCCCGTGCATCGCGAACTTGTCGGTGTCGGCTCCGCTGCAGGTGCCGACGGCGTAACAGAGGTCGACTTGCGCCGTGGTGGGCAGGCTCAGGATGCACGAGCCGGAGGCCTCGACCAGCTTGCGCGTGAAGGTGTCCGCCGCGATCACTGCGGCGAACTTGGGCGGGTCGAAGTCGAGGGGCATCACCCAGGCTGCGGCCATCACGTTGCGGCGGCCGTCGTGCTCGGCGGCCACAAGGGTGGTTGGTCCGTGGTTCAGCAGGCGGTGGGCCTTGGGCAGGTCGAGGGGCGTGCGCATGGAGGGTCTCGGTCGAGTGCGTGCAGTTGGCGCTCCGGCTCGCTTGAATGCAACCATGCTCCGGCTGGTCCCCCTGCTGCTCCTGCTCGCCTCCTGCGCCATGAACGCATCCTCCTCGATGCGGGTCACCTCGGGCAGCGTCGCTGCTGCCGACGGGGTCGAGATCGCCTGGGATGCCCGCGGCACGGGAGAGCCTGCCATCGTGCTGGTCCACGGATGGGTCAGCGACCGCAACGTGTGGCGCAACCAGGTCAACGTCCTCGCCGAGGACCACCGGGTGGTGAGCCTCGACCTGGCCGGGTGCGGTCGTTCCGGCACGCAGCGGACCGAGTGGTCCGTGGACGTGCTCGGTGACGACATCGCGCGCGTCGTCGAGTCCCTGGGACTGCGGCGTGTCGTGCTGGTCGGGCACTCGCTCGGCGGGCAGGCGTGCCTTGCCGCCGCCGCGAGGCTGCGGGGCAGGGTGCTCGGCGTGGTCGGCGTCGAAACGCTGCACGACGTCGAGTACCGCTTCACCCAACAGGTGGTGAACGACATGAACGACGCATTCGTCGCCAACTACCCGGGGCAGGTCGACTTCATGGTCCGCAGCGTGTTCCCGGCCGACGCACCCGCGGAACTCGTCGACTGGACGGTCGAACGGGCCCTCGTGCAGGACCAGTCCGCAGCCCTCTCGCTGTTGCGCAGCTACCCGAAGCTCGACATGGCCGCGCTGGTGGCCGGTGCCGACGTGCCCATCCGCTGCATCAACGCGGGTGCGGATGCCAAGGACGTGCCCACCGACCAGGTCGGCAAGGTCCCGACCACGCAGGTTGCCCGCAACCGCCGGTACGGCGACTTCGATGCGCGCTTCCTGCCCGGCCGCGGCCACTACCTCATGCTCACGGAGCCGGAGGCGGTGAACGACGCCATCAGGAACTGGGCTCGCGAGTTCTCGCAGCGGCAGCCCTGATGGCCTCGAGCAGGGCCGCGAGATCCTCGCGGCGGGTCGCAGGCTGGATGATCGTCGTCCGCAGGAACACGCCTCGCGGCAGCCTGGTCTGCACGACGTAGAAGTCCCCGGCTGCGCGAAGGGCCTGCCGGATGCGCACCTGGTGGGCATCGAGGTCCGTGCCATCCCGTGGCAGGTGGCGGAAGCACACGATGTTGGCCTCCGGTTCGACGGCCAGTTCGAAGTCCGGGGCGGCATGCAGCATGGCCGTGAACTCGGCGGTCAGCTCCATGCACCGGTCCACGAACTGTTCGAACGTGGCCTCGCCCTGCGAGGCGATGCTGCCGTAGACGGTTGCGGCGAGCGCACGCTTGGTGCACTCCACGGTGCGCTGGCCGCGGTTCCACCACTCCACGTCCGCGCGCGCGTGGAAGAGGTAGTCGGCTTCCTGCGCGAATGCGCGGAACGAGTCGCTGGCGCGCCGGAACAGCACGCCAGTCGCCAGCGCCGGCTGCATCATCATCTTGTGCGTGTCCCACACGACCGAGTCCGCACGCTCGATGCCGCGCACCAGCCTCCGGTGCCTCGTGCTCAGCGCGAAGGATGCGCCGTGTGCGCCGTCGACGTGCAGCCAGATGCCATGGCGCTCGCAGAAGTCGGCAATCGGCTCGATGGGATCGAACGAGCCCGTGGCCGTGCTGCAGGCGCTCGCGACCACCGCGATCACCCTGCGGCCCGTCGCCTCGGCGGCCTGCAGCGCGCGCGGCAGGTCCTCCGGTCGCATGCGGTGCCGCGGGTCCACGGCCACGGGCACCACGCCCTGGCTGCCAAGGCCCATCAGGTTGGCGGCGCGGGCGATGCAGTAGTGTGCATCTGCGGATGCGAGGATGCAGCCCATCGGCGCCTCGGTGCCGAGCTTCGCGCCGAGGTGCCTGCGCGCTGCATGCAGTGCCGTGAGGTTGCCGAGTGACCCGCCGTGCGTCAGCACGCCGTCGGCGCCCTGCGGCATGCCGAGCTTCCGTGCCATCCACTCGATCACGCGCTGCTCCATCATGGTCTGCATCGGACCCATCTCGTAGATGGCCATGCCGTTGTTCAGGAGGGCGCCGAGCAGTTCGGTGAGCGCCGCGGCCGGCAGCACCGGGTTGACCTGGTGCCCCACGTAGCGCGGGTGGTGGAGTTGGTTGGATGCGGTGAGGATCCGCTGCCACAACTCGGGGAGGGGTGTGCGCGCCTCGCCCAGGGTGGGTGTGGCATCGAGCATCTGCTGTGGTTCGACCCAGTCGAGCACCTTGCCCTCACCCTTTTGCGTTCGGTCGAGGTGGTTTGCGAGCAGGTCGACGAGTTCGTGCCCGAGCGCACGAAAGGCAGCCGGGTCGAAGGCATCCTGGAGCATGGAGCCGTTGTAGGTGGCGCGCAGGGCCGCGCCAAGGCGCAGCCGGACCGTGTCAGGCGACGCTGGCCTCGTCGCGGCGCCGGGCGGTGTCGAGCAGCAGTTCGGTGGTGTTGATGCGGATGCGCATCTCCAGCTTGCTCTGTTCGTCGTCCGTGAAGCTGAACATGGCGTCTTCCAGCGCGAAGATGCGATGGAAGAGCTCTCGTACCTGGTGCGAGAGCGCGTCGCGAAGGTCGTCCATGCTCACCATCCCGGCGCGTGCCAACGCGATGCCGATGGGGCCCTGCCGGGGATCGAAGCTGCTGAGGAAGTCCTGCAGCCGCTCGGGACGGAGGCGGTCGAGTGCCACGAGGATCGAGCCCAGCAGCAGTTCCTGGCGCTGCGGGGTGCAGACCGTGTGCACCACTGCGCCGTCCTGGAACTCGATCATGTACGAACTGGACTTGGCGACGACGCGCAGCGTGCCGGACTTGCGGTGCATGCTCAGCATGCTGATCACGTCGGGCAGGGCCAGCGAGCGGGTGTGTCCGCGCAGGCTCGCAACCGCCTGCGACGGCTGCGCTGGCGCTCCCGTCATGCCCAGGATCTGCATCATGCGGGAGAGGTGGGTGTTGAGCTGGGCCTGGCGGTTCCGCAGCTCGGCGACTGCCCTGGCGAACTGGTCCATGGGGACCTCGCTCGGCTCGCTGGTGAGGAAGTGCTTCACCTGCGCGAGGATCGCATCCGACTGCTGCACCATGTCCCCGATGCGCACCGCGACGGCGTATGCGCGCAGCTGGGTCTGTGGGTGCATGGAGCTCATGTTTCGTCCGGACTGCGAGGTCCGCCCAAGAGGATGGTGGAGCCTCGTGCCGGATGAAGGATAGCTCGCTCAGGACGGCTTGCGGCGCGGACGGTCGAAGTCCTCGACGCGCAGCTCCGCGCCCAGCGTGATCTGCACGAGCCTGACCTTGCGCTGCAGCATCCTCTTGCCGTTGGCATCGAGGCGATAGTGCACGAGCATGCGCGGCAGCAGTGCCGGGCCCTGCTTCTCGTGTTCCTCGAAGCGCAGGAACTCGCCGCGGCCGGCATCCGGCTTGCCCTCGGCATCGAGCGGCCTCGCCTCGATGGCGACGAGCCTGCCGGTGTCGCGGTGGACGAAGATGCGCGCCGCGACCGGCACTGCATCGCCTTCCTGTTCGAGCAGCGGGAAGGCAGCAAGGCGTCCCGTGGCGACCTGGCACGGCACCGGCTCGGTGCGGCCCACCTGGAGCGTCTCCTCGACCACGGCGCCGGCATCCTGGAGGGTGCGCAGCACGGCGCCGGGGTCCATGAAGCGCAGCAACTGGCGAGCGAGCTTGGTGTCGCGCTGTGCCGCCTTGAGACTTTCCGCGAGGTCGCGCGCCGTCAGGTCCCGGGGCTCGCCCTGGAACAGTTCCCACCAGCCGTCGCGGTCGCAGCCGCGCTCGATCGGCTGGCCCGCGTCGACCACCGAGTAGCGGATGAGGGGTCGCGAGACCTTCGCTCCCTCGGGCTGCCACTCGCGGAACATGCTGCGCAGTTCGGCCTGTCCGCGCTGGCTCGCATCGGCAGCGGCCTCCTCGATCGAGAGGTCGGCGCGGAACGACTCGAGGCGCTTCGGCCTGCCATCGGGGTAGTGGACGGCATCGACCCGTTCCGACAGTCGCTGCAGGTCCGTTGCAGGTCCGGGGTCCTGCGGCAGGAGGGCGAGCAGCGCGGGGAGCAGGAGGAAGGCTGGCATCTCCTGCAGGTTAGCGGGCACGAGTCTCCTTGTCGCGCGCGGGCTGGTTCAGGGGAACACGCCCTCGAACTGCATCACGGGGGAGAACGAGCCGGCGGTCCCGATGAACCACCCGGTGCTGCTGCGGAAGGCTGCCATCACCTTGTTGACGGGCGGCGTGCTGCTGCCGATGCGGATCGCGAGGGCGTTGGAGGTCACGGCGCTGGCGAAACTGCCGTTTGCCGGCAGGCCGAGTGCCTGCGTGACGCAGGGGATGCCGGCGATCGAGGGCAGCGCGGGGATGTTCCAGTTCACCGCCGGGAACGCGCCGCCGGTGGCGACCGCAACCTGCGACGTGAAGGTGCCGAGGAAGTTGGTGCAGCCGGGCATGCCGAGGAACGCGAGGTCCTGCTGTTGTCGGTCGAGGGCGAGGCCCACGAGGGCCGAGGTGAAGGATCCGGTGATCGTCTCGGTGAGCGTGTTCGCGATCGCGCCGCCCACGACGGCCGTGGCTGCCGCGGCGCCCATGGTGAGGCCGGCGCCCGTGCCCGGGACCGTGCAGCCTGCCGTGTCGACGGCGGCCACGATGCCCTCGACCACCGAGTTGCGGAACTGCACGGCATCGATGCGGTACAGGCCCGGAACCGGTGCGGTGTCCGCGGTCTCGACGAGGAGCAGCAGGTTGCCGAGCGACCCGTTGTAGGCGAAGGGCTGGGTGAACGGGATGTGGATCGAGAAGGGCGCCGGGGCGACGGCGAGGATCTGCTGGGCAGGCAGGTTGACGGGGCCCTGGAACACCACCGTGCCGGTGGCGGTGCCGATGTTCGCGTTGAGGTCGGCAACCATCGTCGAAGCGGTCTGGCTGACGACATAGGCCGTCACGCGGTAGTTCTTCGTGTGTGCAATCTGCGTCTGGGTCCCGGTCACCTGGCTCGGGCGGAACCGCATGCCGAGCAGCAGGCCCTGCCCCAGCGTGAGT
>JBEATZ010000406.1:0-2872 GCA_041161695.1 Planctomycetota bacterium
ACTGCGTGCTGCCGGGTTCCGGCCACGAGGCAGCACTGTTCACCGGTGGAAGTCGCAGCACCCTGTACCAGGGCACGCCGACGCCTGTGACCACCTCTTCGTTCACCGTCACGGGACTCGCAAACGGCATCGAACTGTTCGCCGGTCTCGCGATCCGGGTGCAGGGCACCACGGCGTGGACGCCGGCCGGCGTGCCGGTGCGGTTCCGTCCCGGCGCCCCGCTGTTCGTCGACGCGAGGAACTCGGGCTCCATGGACGGCCTCACGCCCGCAACCGCGTTCAGCAGCCTCACCTTCGCCCTCTTCGTCGCTGGCGCGACGCCCGGTGGGCGCAACGTCTGGGTGCGCGACGGCAACTACCTCGTCGGCGGCTACCCGATCGGACCGGGCACCCACCTGTACGGCGGGTTCTCCGGTGCCCTTGGCACGCCCTACGACCTCGGCTCGCGCAACGCGACCGGTGGCCTCACCCTCCTGACGGGTCTGGGTGGTCTCAACGTGGTCGACGTGATCTGCGGCGGTGAGGACGCCGTGCTCGACGGGATCAAGGTCGACTGCCGCAACGGGGTGACGGAAGGCATCGACATCACGGACAGTGACGTCGAGATCCGCAGTGTGCAGGTGCAGGATGCGACCGACCGTGGGTTGCGCATGCGCACGCTGGTCTTCACCAACACCCGCGACCTCGTGATGGTCAACTGCGTCTCCACCAGCAACGGCAGCGACGGCATCAGTGTCGACGGCGTGGTCGAGACCGTGCTGGATCGCTGCTTCTTCGACGCCAACGGGCGCGACGGCCTCGATGCCGAGGTATTCGCCCTTGGCGCCAGCGAGCGCGGCTTCCGCGTGCGCACCAGCCGGTTCTTCGGCAACGTCGGCGACGGCTTCAACCTCGAGCTCGCATCGGCCCCCACGGCAACCGTGGGCTACCGGGTCGACATCGAGGGCAGCCTCTTCGAACGCAACGGCATCGACGGCATGGTGATCGACCAGGATCACGAACTCGACGCCGCGCTGTCCTCCGCGATCGTGGTGCGTGGGAGCACTGCTCGTGCCAACCGCGCGGCAGGCTTCCAGCTCGACGCCGATGCACGGGGCACGTACCTGCTGCACCGGGTGTCCGGCACCGCGAACGCCGGGGACGGCCTGCTCGTCACCTCCGAGTCCGATGCCGGTGAAGTGGTCGTCGGCGCCTCCTGGTTCGCAGCCAACCTCGGCCACGGCGTGCGCACCATCGGCACGGGCGGCGGCGGGACGCTCGGCAACAAGGCCGTGCACCTCAGCCACTGCGCCGTTGCCGGGAATGCAGCGGGTGGGTTCCTCGCCGCCAGTGCGAGGGGTTCGTCGGCCTCCGGCGGGATCTGGAAGCAGCTCACGGCCTTCAGCGGCGTGCTGCAGCAGTCCAACTGGACCGGTGACGCGGATGCCGCGCAGCCCTTCGTGGTCGCCCCGAAGCGCTTCCTGCGCGCCACGGCCAACCAGTCCGGCGCCATCACGGTGAACTCGACGAGCGGCGTGGCCGCAGGTGACGCCGCCGAGGTGGGGGACAACGGCATCGCGCTCACGGTCACGAGTGCCTCCGGCACCAGCCTGATCGTCACGCCGGCACCGACTGCCTTCGTCTCGCCTGACGCGGTCACCGTCCACAGCGATCCTGCCGCGGTCGTCGACAACCTCGCCCCGCGTGCGGGCTCGGGACTGATCGGCGCCGGCATGAGCGCGCAGGGAGGACCTGCGGTGGATGCAGGTCCCTTCGGCGCCCCCGCAGGCGGAGCGCCCGGGTCGGCTTCACCGCTCGACCCCGCAGTCGGCCTGAGGCTGCTCCGCACCGTGCCTGCCACCGCAACCGGTGTGACAGGTTCGTCTCTGATCCGGCTCGAGTTCGACCGGCAGGTCGCCGGGGCCTCGGTCACGCAGCAACGCGTCGTTGTCATCGACGAGTCGACGGGCAATGCCGTCACGGCATCGATTGCGGTGAGCGGCAACGCCATCACCCTCAACCCCACGGGTGGCGGCTGGCCGCTATCGTTCTTCGTTCGCATCCTTCCCGGCATCTCCGCAACGGACGGCAGCGCCCTTGGTCTCCCGCTCGCGCTTCCGTTCCGCACCAACTGACCTCACGCCATGCACCTCGCCACCCGCATCGTCGCTGCCGTCCTCCTGTTCCTCGGCGCGCCGCTCCTCGCCCAATCGCTCACGGGTCGCATCGTCGACTCGACGGGCACCGGCATCCCCGGTGTCGACATCATCATGAGCAACGGCGCGCCGCAGGGTGTGACCGACAGCCTCGGCAACTTCACGCTCACCGGGCTCAGCAACCGTGTCTACTCGTCGCTGGAACTGCGGCCGTCGACCGACAACTTCGTGGCGCGGTTGTACGAGAACTTCGCGGTGAATGGCGCAACCAACCTCGGCACCGTCACGTTGCTGTCCGGTGCGCGCATCAGCGGCACGGTGACCACGGCGGCAGGAGTTCCGGTCGTTGGCTGCAACATGAGCGCCTATTCGCTCGCCGGCGTGAAGTACTACACGCCCAACGACTCCACCAGTGCGACCGGCACCTGGTCGATTGTCGTGCCGATCGGCACCATCCTGTTGCGCACGACCCCGCCCGCGGTGACCAATCTGGTGACCGAACAGCAGCAGGTGGTGGTGACAGGCACCGCCAACCTCGGCACCAACATCCTCGACCAGGGCTTCGTGGTCTCGGGCAACGTGGTCGACAGCGTGACCGCGCTCCCCATCGCCAGTGCCCGGTTCACGGCCACGAACTCGCTCACGGGCGAGACGGTGTTCCTGCCCTCCACCGCCATCACGAATGCCTTCGGCGCGTTCTCGCTGCTGCTGCCGCGCGCGTTCATCGACCTCGAGGT
>JBEATZ010000387.1:0-3873 GCA_041161695.1 Planctomycetota bacterium
CCTATGGGACAATGCCGCCAGCCTCCACCTCGACGGCAACATCCCGCTGCGCAAGCCTCGCGGCCGACCGCGCGCCAACTTCCCGAGCTGGGGCGAGGCACTGTCGGTCGTGGAAGCACAGAACAGCGGGGCCAAGGTCTCGACGCACCTCTACCACGACGCCACCGGCAACGAGGTGTTGGCCGTGTTCCGCATCGACACCGACGACGGCAAGTCGTTCCGCCAACTCTCACGCCGCGAGGATGGGAGGTGGAGCTGGCAAGGTCTCGAGGGCCGCGCGCCGCTCTACAGGTGGCCGAGTCTACTCGCAAAGTCGAGCGGCCCCGTGATCGTGGTCGAGGGCGAGAAGAAGGTCGAGCTGCTCGAGCGCATGGGGCTGGTCGCCACCTGCTCCGTGCAGGGTGCGCGTAGCGCAAAGAGGACCGACTGGTCCCCGCTCTACGGGCGCGACGTCGTGGTGCTGCCCGACAACGACGCCGCCGGTCGTGACTACGCCCGCGAGGTGAAGGCCCTCGTGCTCGCCGGCGGGAGCGGGAGCGTGCGCACGGTGACGCTGCCGGACCTCGAGGAAGGTGGTGACGTCATCGACTGGGTGAAGGTGCACGGCGAGAACCTCGAGCTGCTGCTCGGAGTCATCGAGAACCCCGACAACGAGCTGGTGGTGGACGTCACGCGCGAGGTCGCCACGATGCCCGAGGTCGAGTCGATGCCGCTGGAGGTGGTGACGCCCGCGCCGGCCGCGCATCGTGACATCGCGTGGCAGCGGCTGACCTTCGACGAGGCACTGGCGCAGCCGCCTATCGACTGGATCGTGGCCGACCTCATCCCTCGCGGTTCTTCCATGCTGCTCGTCGGCGAGCCGCGCGCCGGCAAGTCGTTCGCCGCCCTCGACCTCGCCCTCGCGTTGTGCAGCTCCTCGTCGAGCTGGCTAGGCAGCAACGTGCTGTCGCATGGGCGGGTTGCGTATGTCGCCCTCGAGGGCCACGCCGGCATCGCTGGCCGACTGCGCGCGTACCGTGCACGGCATCCCATGCGCGTCGTGAAGGGGTTCGAGGTTGTCTCGTGGCGCGGTGCCCCGCCGCTGACCGAGGGATGGGAACCGTTCGCCGGCGAGCTGCGCCGCCTGCACCGCGAGGCTGGTGGTGAGGTTGGCGTGGACGGCCTCGACCTCGTGGTCATCGACACGTTGGCCCTTGCCGGCCTCCCCGACGAGAACGACTCGGCCACCGTTGGCGCAGTGCTCCGGCGGGTGAACGCGCTCGCGGCCGAGCTGCGCTGCACGTTCCTGCTGCTGCACCACCCAAGGAAGGCGCAAGGCGACATGCGCGCGCGCGGCGGCTGCCCGACGATCCACGACGTCCGTGGTTCCGGTGCCCTCGTGGGCAACGTGGACTGCGTGATGGCGTTGGACTACCGCGACGGCCGCGAGGAGAGAGGGCTGGTCGTCCTCAAGTCCAAGGACAGCATGACGCCGCCGCCGGCGTGGTTCCGCCTCGAGGCCCTCCAGACGGGCAAGGTGGACATGCACGGCCGCGCCGAGACGAGCTGCGTCGTGCACCTCGCGCAGGCCCCGCAGGTGGCCGCGGAGGACGTCGAGGACGCCAAGGCTCGCGCCTTCGAGGCCAAGCTCGACCGTGACCGTGATCGTGTCTTGGAGAGGCTCCTGCGGGCCGTGGAGAGCCATGCCGGCATCGCCAAGACCGCATTGCGGCAGCTCGGGGGCAGCTCCACCGCCGTGAACCGGCAAGTCCTCGAGGAGGCTATCTCCCAAGGACGCATCGAGGTGCGGCGCGAGGGCGGTGGCTACGGCTGCTACCTCGGGGAGGTCTCCGAAAGCACGAAGGTTGTTCTAGGTTGTTCTAGGCTGTTCCAGAACAACGCGCTGGAACAAGGTGACGGAACGAGGCCACCCGACAGGGGGCCGGTTGTTCCGGCCCTAGGGGGTATGGGGGAAAAAACACACGCGCACTCGACCCCCAAAACCGCCTCTGGAGGGTCGTGAGCCATGATTTCCCCCTCCTCGCGGTGTTCCAGAACAACCCGCAGTTCCAGAACAACCTCACGCAAAAAGGCCGGCGGCACCCGCGCGGCGTCAACGAGGAGCCTACGGGTCACCGTTGCAAACGGTCCAAACGGCGGCGACGCCACCGACTACAGGCTCGAGCTGCTAGGTGCCGATGCGGTTCTGTATCTCTCCCTTGACGACCGTCGAGGGACTGATACACTTCCCCACATGGCAACTACCTCCAAGCGCACCCGCCCCGAAGCCGTCGTCGTCTACGTCCGCTGCTCGACCGAGGAGCAGGCCGCGAGCGGTCTCGGCATCGACGCCCAGCTCACGGCGTGCCGCCAGTACGCCCAGCAGCGCGGTGCGCGCATCGTCGAGGAAGTCCGCGAGGTGGAGAGCGGTGGCAACGACGACCGCCCCGAGCTGGCGCGCGCGATGGCCCTCGCTGCTCGCTGCAACGGGACGCTGGTGGTCGCCAAGCTCGACCGCCTCGGTCGCTCGGTCGCCAAGGTCGCCATGGCGTTGAAGTCCGGCTTGAAGGTGATCGTGGCCGAGTCGCCGGAAGCCTCGACGTTGGAGCTGCACCTGCGCGCAGTCGTGGCCGAGGAGGAGCGTCGAGCCATCTCCGCGCGCACCACCGTCGCACTGGCCGAGGCTCGCAAGCGGGGCGTCCTGCTCGGCTCGCGCCGTGAGGGTCACTGGGTCGGCCGCGAGGAGGCAAGGCTGCGCGGATCGCTGGCCGGCTCGATCAAGGCCAAGGAGGCGCGGATGGCGCGCGCTGCCGGCCTTCTGGAGCAGGCTAGGCCAGTCCTCGCCGGCGTGGCGAACCTCTCCCTGCGGGATCAGGCCGAGGCCCTCGAGGCTGCCGGCGTGCTCACGGCAACCGGCTGCGCCAACTGGACGCCCACCGGCGTGAAGCGGTTGCGGCAACAACTTGCCACAAGCTGACCCAAGCTGGCCCAAGATGCGCGCACCTGCTCGGTCCTGATTAGCAGGTTCACCAAACGCATCGCTCGCGCGCGCGCGCGTAGTGCGCACACAAATGCCACCGATGACGCAGCGTCAACGGATCCGCCTCTTTTTATAGGCGTGGCAAACTCGACCTCTCCACCTCGCGGAACCTCAAGACCACGACGGTGTTGACGTCTCCACATCTCCACAGCGCGCGCGCCTTTTTATAGGCGTCACAAACTAGATCGTCCCTTGCGCGCTGTATCAGCTCTGCGCACACTCAGCCCGTCCCGCGCCCCTCGCGCGTGATGCGACTCGTCCTCGCAAAAGGACGCGCGCCCAGTCAGCCCAACCGTCAAGCGGGCTAACCGAGCGCGACTTACTTTGGTTCGAGGGCCATCCGCGAGGGAGGCCGATGCGAGAACGATGCCCCCGCTTCAGGTGGGCGTCAATCCTGCGCGGCTCCAATCCGCGGTCCGGTCCTCGGGGGATAACTCCGTGCAGACTCTCAAGGCCCTCGAGCGGGCCGCTATCCGTTTCCTCGAGCTGCGGATCGATACCGCCACCTACCGGCCAGCATCTCTCGACCGCATCGAGCTGGTCGCCGCCATCGTCACGTTGCTCGGCGAGATCGACGTCGTGAAGAAGCAACTGCGCCGCCGCAAGGGAGGTGCCTCGTGACGCACAACGGTGCTGCTGTTGAGCTTCTACGCCGGCGAGCTGCGGCGATGGGCTTCCCCATCGAGGACACGAAGAACGGGTTCCTCACGCGCTGCCCTGCGCACAACGACAACGATCCATCGCTCAACGTGGACAAGGGGAACCACCCAGCAACCGGCGAAGGCACTGCGGTGCTGCAATGCCGTAGCGGTGGATGCAACGCTGGGGCCATCGTGCAGGCCTTCGGTCTCAAG
>JBEATZ010000389.1:0-7667 GCA_041161695.1 Planctomycetota bacterium
TTGGCTGGATGGCCGTGGTCCCACGTCGAGAGCACGACGGGCCGCACCACAGCGGCACCCGGTCGCAGCGCCGCGCACGACCCGAGGAACGAGGCCCCGGCGGCAGCCGCGCCGAGGCGAAAGAAGGACCGGCGGTCGAACGGCAGCGGGTTCATGCAGCAGACGTTAGCGCGCTGCAGGGGTGCCGCCAGCGACGGCAGGCTGCGCCTTCACGCCCGCGGTCACGCAGAAGCGCAGCGCCTCCTCGACGCCCATGGCCACTTCGCGCGCTTGCTCCCTTGGCACCACGACGGTGAAACCGCCGAGCTGGTAGCTCATCGGCAGATAGACCGCGACCTTGCCCGCGCCGAACCCCGGCAGGTCCGACACGTCGTCGCGCGTCATGAACCCGAGCAGTTCGGCGCCAGCCGGCTCGAGGCGCACGAGCACCACCTTCTGGAACGGCTTCTTGCCGCCGCCGCCGAACAACTGCACCACGTCCAGCACCATCCCGTAGACGGACTTCACCACCGGGATGCGCGCGAGCAGTTCGCTGAGCCACCGGTAGGCCGTGCGGGCGACGAACGTGTACATGAGCATGCCGGCGGCCAGCACCACGAGGATGGAGACCGCGAAGCCCATCCCCGGCCAGTAGACGACGTCCGGGAACAGGGCCTCGAGCAGGCCGCGCAGCAAGTTCTCGACGGTGCTGACGGCCAGCCACACGAGGTAGCCGGTGAGGGCGAGGGGGAGCACGGCAGCCAGGCCGCGGAGGAACAGCCGGGAGAACAGCTTCATGGCCCCCGATGGTACGGAGGACCGCGTCCACCCCGGTGCGCGGTCCGGCAACACCGCACCCCGGCCTGCGCTGTCGCGCCCGGAGGACACGTGTCTCGGTACCGGGGGCAGGAAGCCCCCGGGTGACGGCCGCTGGTGCCGGCGCCCCTGTGGCTGGCCCAGGTTCGCAGGGATTCCAGGGTCCGGTATCCTTCTTGCTCTGGGCCCGTCCTCCGGAGTCCTGCCATGCGCGTTCCCCCCGTGTTCCTCCTCGCCGCCCTGCTGCTCGGGGCCACGGCCGTTGCCCAGAAGCCTGGTAGCGCGCCCTCCAAGCCCTCGGCCCCCTCCATGAGCCGTCCGAGCCCGTCCGTGAGCAGGCCGAGCCCTGCTGCGCGGCCGTCTCCGGCCCCTTCCTTCAGCAAGCCCGCGCCCAGTGTCAGCAAGCCGGCCCCGTCCATATCCAGGCCGGCCCCCGCGCCACGCCCGGCCGCGACCCCCAGCGTGAGCCGCCCGGCCCCGGTGTCCCGGCCCTCGATGCCCTCGGCCAGCAACCCGAAGCCCACGACGACCACGCGCCCGAGCTACACCCCGGCACCGGCTGCCCCGCGCACGAACCAGGCGCCTGCAACACCCCGCAGCACGACCACACCCTCCTTCGGCACCACGCCGCGCACCCAGCCGGCGCCCAGCGCCCCCACCACCGGCGGCTGGAACACGGACGTGGACGCGACCCCGCGCACGGCCACGCCGCGCACCGGCCCGACCTTCGGATCCGCATCGCGCAAGCCCTCGGCCAACGCCACCACGAAGCCTGCAGCCCCTTCCGCGTCCGCAGCGGATGCCGTGGGCGGCAGCACCCGCGGCGTCGGCAGCACGTACGGCAAGCCCGGCCTCACGCCGCGCAACGAGCTGCTGGAGATGCCGCGCTCGAAGCCCGCGGGCGACGCACGCACCAAGCCCGGCGCCGTTGCCGACCGCTACGCGCCGAAGCCCGGTGCGGTCCGCGCGACCGGCGATGCCAAGCCCGTGGGCCCCGTCGAACCGATCGCCAAGCCCGTGGCCAACGACCGCGCCTCGTGGAGCACCAAGCCCGGCGCAGCAGATGGCGTCATCGCCGCGAAGCCGCGCGTCGTCGACCGCTACGACATCGACAAGCCGCGGCTCGGCGGCATGCCTGCCGGCGGCAAACCGCTCACGGGCAGCGACAGCACGGGCGCAGTCGCGCGGCCTCGCAGCGGCAGCGGCATCGTGACCACCACCACGACCGAGTCGCCGCGCCTCGTCTCGCGCGCGACGGGCCGCGTGAACACGTACTCCGGCGGCTACCACGGCAACTACCAGGGCGGCTACAACTGCGATCCGTACTACTACAACCCGTGGTACGACCGCTGCTGGAACTACGGCCTCAGCTTGTCCTGGTCGTTCGGCTGCAGCTCGATCGGCTGGGGCTGGAGCTACCCCGCCTACTACTCCTGCTGGACGCCTTACTGGAGCTGGCGCAGCTCGTGCTGGTACGACGGCTGGTGGGCCTCGTGGTGCAGCCCGACGCGCGCGTACTGGTGGTGGCCGACGACGGTGTACCAGCCGGTCTACTACACGACGCCTGCCACGCAGGTGGTCTACGTCGAGCAGCCCGCAGCCGAGCCGCAGTACGTGGAGTACGTCGAGAACGCCCCCGCCGCCGTGGGCGGCCCGGTGGGCGCCGCGCCTGGAGCCGTGGCGCGCCCGCAGCCCACGCCTGACGAGACCGCTGCGAAGTACGTGCGCCTCGGCGACTTCTACTTCCGCGAGGGCCGTTTCGCCGAGGCCGTCGACGCCTACGGTCGCGCGCGCAAGGCGATGCCCATGGATGCCTCGCTGTGCTTCGTGCAGGCCGATGCGCTGTTCGCCACGGGTGACTACCACCAGGCGGCATTCCTGGTCGGCGAGGCCCTGCGCCTCGACCCCGGCATGGCGCGCGTCGACACGGACAAGCGCCTGCTCTACGCCGACGTGAAGGTGTTCGAGGACCAGCTCGCCACGCTGCGCCGCTACCTGACCGACAAGCCGTACGACGCGATGGCGCACCTCGTGCTCGGCTACAACCTCAAGCTCGCCATGCAGCCCGAGGCGGCCGCGAAGGCCTTCGAGCGCGTGCTGGAGATCGAGCCCGGCAACGAGGTGGCAAGGGCTTTCCTCAGTGCGTTGCGCGAGCCGCCGCGCGACGCCATCCGCTGATCACCCGCCTGCGCCGGTGAGCCACAGGTCGGGCTGGAGTGCCAGCCCAACGGATGCAGCGCGCAGGCGATCGCGGAGACTGGCGGCGCCTGCAGCATCACCAGCTGCCTCCATGCGCGCTGCGAGCACGGCCCCGAGCCGCAGGTGCCTGCCGCGGGAGCCTTCCGCACCCGCAGCCGTGCGCTCGACCAGCTTGTCCGCGAGACGAGGCAGGACCGATGCATCCGACCAGGCGGTGAGCGGCGGGATCGCCGCGCCGTAGAGGTGGGTGGCCACGAGGCTCGGCGACCGCAGGACCGAGCTGCCGCCCTCGAAGCGCACGAGCGCACCGTCGAGGTCACCGGTGGCGAGCAGGATGCCGCCCCACGCCAGCTGCAGCGTCTGGTCGAGCATCGACCTGCGGTTGCGCCGCGACCAGTCGTCCAAGGGACCCTGCCACGCCCTGCGCACGGCCTGCAGGTCGGTGCCGCTGCGCACGAGTGCGGCGAGGAGTTCGGCATCGACGTCGGCATCGATGCTGCCCGGGCCCTTGGGCGCGAGGCGGAGGAGCACCGATGCATCGCGCGCCGAAGCGAGCGCCAGCAGCGCCGGGATCCGCATGCGCAACCGGAAGTCGGCGAGGGCGCTGCGATCCCGCAGCAGCACGCGCAGGAGGCGCTTCACCGTGTCCTCGGCGCCACTGCGCATGGCCGCGGACAGGTCCTCGAGCGCAGCAGCGACCTCGAGCCGCTGACCGGACAACCGCCAGGCGAATGCGCGCTGCAGCGCTGCCGCCGGCACGTCCATGCCGAGCTGCGCCGCGGCCACCACGAGCCGCATGGCTGCTGGGTCCCATGCGCCGCCGGCAAGGCGCGCGACGGCATCCTGCACGAGCGCGGCGGCGCCGCCGTCGCGGTGGGCTGCGAGGACGATTGCACGGTCGAACGACAGGTCGGCATCGCGCCCCTCTGCAGGCAGCGTGCGCAGCCAGCAGGCCAGCACCTCCCGCCCACCGGGCAGCAGCGCCACCAGTTCGGCGGAGCTCGACGTGTCAGGATCACCCGGATCGTCGAGGGAAACCTGCTCCCAGGCGGGAACGGCAAGCGCCTCGGCCAGTCGATCCGGCCGGTTGCGATCGAGGATCCCGCCTGCGAACAGCCCGATGCCGCGATCGATGGTGCCTCGCTGCTGCATGAGCCGCAGCAGGACCGCACGGCGCCGCGTGGCATCGTCGATGCCGCGCAACGCGCGCAGGTAGAGGTTCAGGTTGCTGAGCATCGGGTCGTTGGCCGCGTCCAGCGCATCGAGTGCCGCAGCAGCATCGCCGGCTTCCAGCTCGAGCTTCGCGAGCTGCGCCGCCTGGTAGGGGTAGAAGGTGGCCGAACGCTGGCGGATGGTGCGGAAGAGCTGCCGCGCCTCGCCGTTCCTGCCCGCCTGCTGCAGCCAGCCTGCCGTGCGGTAGAGCAGCGACGTGTTGTCGGGCTTTTCCATGCACGCGGCCACGAGCACGGCAGCGGCCTCGTCGGCGCGACCGAGGTGCTGCAGCAGGGACGCACGCACCGCCGGGTCGGCGGGCTCACGGAGCTCCGCGAGCGTTTGTTCCGCACCTGCCGTCGGGAGGAGCCGGCACAACGCATCGGCAACGTCGTCACCGACGAAACCGTCGCCGCGTTGCTGCGCGAGCTCGAGCAGTGCCGTGCGCGCGCTCGCGGCGCGCGCGGCCTCATCGGCGCCGTCCCGGGCGACGAGCAGCAGGGTCGCAGGATGCCTCGGCAGCGTCGTCCGCAGGCGCGCGGCGAGGGCGCTCCGCAAGGCAGCAGGAAGGTCCTCGTCGAGCGCGATCGACTGCAACGCGAAGTTGTCGGGCAGCCCGGCCTGCGCGATTTCGAGGTCCTTCACGAGACCGAGCATGAGTTCGAGCGGCAGGGTTCCTGCCTCCTGCGCGAGGATGCGCAGCACCTGGGTGCGCCGCTCCTCGGCAGGGAGCCTGCGGAGGGCAGGCTGGAGCAGGGCGAGAGCCTTGTCCGGCTCGAGGCGGGCGAGGTGCACGGCACGCCCCGACAGCTGGTATGGCTGGTCGACCTGCTGGAACAACAGGCCCGTGAGGGCTGCGGCATCGGCCTGCTCGATGTCCGTACCGCTCGCATCCAGCACGCGCTCCGCCAGCCCGGCATCCTTGGCCTCGAGGCAGATGGCGGTCACGGCAGCCAGCGCGGTGCGACGTTCGGCAGCCGAGAGGCCGCCTTCGCCCAGGGCGTTGAGCACCGATTGCACCCGCTGGGGTGGCTTGCCCTCGGCGGCAAGCGCCTTCTGCAGCACGAGCGAGGGGGACGGCCGGATGTCGAAGGTGCGGCCGAGGACGCGCGCAGCCGACTCGGCAGCTGCGACCTTGTCCTCCTCGTCGACTGCCTGGCTGGCGAGACGGTCTGCCAGCGCCCCGGCACGGCCATCGTCCGCCGACAGGTAGAGCGCGCGCACGAACTCCGCCTGGATGCCGGCAGGCGCGGCATCGAGCGCCTGTTGCAGCGCCGCGCCATCGCCTGCGAGGAGCGGCAGCCGCAGTGCGTCCCAGCCGCGCGCGCCGGCGCGCATGGCCAGCGCCGCATCCACCTGTCCGCTTGCGATGCGGCGCTGCAGCACTGCGGCACGGAGGTTGGCGTCCTCCGGCTTGGCCGCGAGCATGGCGTCCTCCCGCGCGAGCACCAACGCTGCGAGGGCCTCGTCGCCGTAGGCGATCGCGACCTGGCGCAGCCACTGCAGGACGCCTGTGAGCGAATCCTTGCCCGCCGAGGCATCGGCCGCGCGGACCAGGACCTGGACCATGGGATCGGCAGCAGGACGGTCGGGGGAGGTGCGCAGGACGCCCTGGAACGCATCCGCGAAGGCAGGCTCCTGCGCTGCATTGCGGTTGGGACCCACGACCCGGCCGCGCGCGGCGCCGCCGGCCGCGAGTAGCGTCGGCAACGCGCGCTCTGCCGCCCGGAAGTACAGCTCCCTCGCGCGGTCGACGAGGCCCTGCTGCTCCGTGAGCCGCGCGACCGCCATCACCGCGTTCGCGTCCTGCGGGTTGCGGCGCAGCATGCCGCGCCAGATGCGCTCGGCGTCGGCCAGTCGGCCGGCGGACTGGTAGATGTCCGCCATGCGCTTCTCGACGGCCACGAAGTCGTTGGCCATGCGGGCGCGCGCGAAGGCACGCGATGCGGCATCGACCTCGCCCTGCTTCACGAGCGCCTCGCCGATGCCGAGGAACACCGCAGGCGGCACTTCGTCGCCCAGCAGCAGCAAGGCCTCGCCGTGCCGCGCGTAGGACTTCCAGTCGCGCCCGGTTTCCGCCTCGTTCATGAGCTCGCGCACGAAGTTCGATCGCTGCTCGCCCGCGACCACGATGGTGTCCTCCAGCGTGCGCAGCCGCGCCTGCGTGTCGCCGCGCTGTTCCTGCAGGTCCTGCAGCAGCCGGAACAGGAACACCTGGTCGCCGCGGGCGGCGATGCGGGACTGGACGAGGCGCGTGGCAGCCGCCAGCACCGGTGCCGGGGCCTCCATGTTGAGGAGGCCGTCGACGGCGATGACGAACAAGTCGTCCTGCTGCGGCTGCAGCAGCAGCGCGAGGAACGAACCGATGGCGCGTTCCCGCTGGTCCGCCGAACGCAGTGCGTTGCCGAGCAACAGGTACGTCTCGACGCGCTCGGGGTGCAGCGCGAGCGTGCGCCTGTAGGTGCGCACGGCTTCCTCGTGCTGCGCGGCAAGGGTCTGGATGCCCGCGGCGAACTCGAGGGCCAACTGGTCGGGCGCACCCGGCCGGTCGAGCAGGTCGCGCAGCTGGCGCTGCGCATCCGCAGGCCTGCCGCGCTCGAGCGCGCTCATGGCAAGCTGCTGGCGGTAGTCGAGCTCGGACCCGGGATTCAGCTGCAGCAGCCTCGCGAGCACGCGCTCGTAGTTGCGGAACTCCTCGGCTGCGAGGTGCACGCGCGCGAGCTGCTCCAGCGCATCCACCTGCCGCGCCGGCTCCGCGGTCGCCCATGCCTCCAGGATGCCTGCGGCCCCCACCGTGTCGCGCGCGCGACCGTAGATCTTCACCAGCGCGTCGCGGATCGCAGGGCGGTTGGGCTCCTCGGGGTTGGCGAGCCGTTCCTCGAGCTCGATGGCGAGGTCAGCGAGCGTGCCCTCGCGCGCGGCGAGGTCGAGCACGTTGTCCTCCGCCTGCACCCGGCGCGCCGGGCTGCCGGCCGTGGTCCAGATGCGACGGAACAGTTCCTGCGCCTCCTTGCGCTCGGCCTCGACCTTCGAGGCGCTGAGCAGCCAGGCGAGCCGCATGCCGAGGTCCTCGGCGCCCGTCTGCGCGTGGATGGCCCGGTACAACGCGATGGCCTCGGCCTGCCTGCCGAGGCTCTCGAGGTTCTCCGCGAGCCGGAGGCTGTCCGCCGGCGTCGTGGCCGCATCGCGCGCCTCGAGGAGTACCTTCGCGGCCTCGGCATCGCGACCCATGCGGCGATGGTGCGTGGCGAACAGCAGCGCAGCATCGACCCGCGCACTCGGTTCCTCCCGCTTCGCGAGTCCTTCCACGAGCTGGGCGACGGCGGCATCGAGCGCCAGCTCCGAGGCCGCCTGCACGCGGCGCCGCAGCTCGCGCAGCGAGACCTGGTCTGCACCTGCGGCAAGCAGCTCGACCGCGCGCGCCTCCTGCTGGGTGTCCACCAGCACCAGCGCGAGGGCAC
>JBEATZ010000408.1:0-5524 GCA_041161695.1 Planctomycetota bacterium
GGCCGATGGGTTCCTGGTCACCGGGCTCACGGGCACGACCACGCGATGGCGCGTTCCGTCCGCGAGCCGCAGCACGCCCTCGTGCGTGGTGCCCACCCAGCGACCCTGCTCCCAGCCGAAGTCGGTGCCTGCCACGAACAGCTGCGCTCCTGCTGCGCGGCAGTGGCCACGGATCACGTCGAGGGCCGGACCCGCGACGCCGGTGAAGCCGGTGCCGCCCTTGCGGATCACCGGAGCCTTCTCGCCCGCGATGGCCTCGACGGTGTCCCCCAGCACGTCCGTGTGCTCGAGCTCGATGGTGGTGACGATGGATGCATCCACCGGCACGGCGGTGGTCGCATCGAGCCTGCCGCCGAGACCCACCTCCCAGATCGCGACGTCGACGTCGAAGTGGGCGAACGCATCGTGCGCCGCTGCCGTCATCACCTCGAAGAAGGTCAACTGGCGCACTTGCGATGCGCCCCATGCGAGCAGCGGCTCCAGCAGCGCCTGCAGCAGGTCGAGCCCGATGGGCGCCCCGTTCACGGCGATGCGCTCGCGCAGGGTCGAGACGTGCGGCGAGGTGTAGCAGCCACTGCGCAGGCCTGCCGAGCGGGCCAGGGCATCGAGCCATGCGCAGGTGGTTCCCTTGCCCTTGCTGCCCCCCACCTGGATGGCGCGGGCACGCAGCACGGGGGCCCCTTGGCGCGCGAGCAGGGCACGCACGAGGTCGAGGTCCCACACCTGGCTGTTCGGGCGCGTGCGCTCGTAATTGGTGAGCTGCGCGAGCAGGGGGGCGAGGCGCTGGGCGGCTGGTTCCACGGGATCGTGACGAAAAATCCGGCCCGGGTCGGGAACGGTGGCGTAAGAGTACCGTCCGCTCGCCCCCAGCGGAGACCTGCATGCGCACCCACTTCGCCATCGCATTCTGCCTGATCGCCCCCGCCCTCCTCGCCCAGCAGCCCCAGCGGGGCGACCGCGGCGGCCGCAGGAGCTCCGAACCGGTCGCCCTCGAGAACTTCACGCACGCGGAAGGCAGCTTCCGCAGCGAGGCCGTGGGCAAGGACGTGTCCTACGGGATCTACCTGCCCAAGGGCTACGAGGCCGAGGAGAACGCGAAGCGCGAGTACCCGCTGGTCGTGTGGCTGCACGGCATGTGGGAAGACCACCAGCGGTTCCACCAGCGCGGCGGCGCGCCGGTGCTGGATCGCGCCGCGGGCAGCGGCAAGCTGCCGCCGACGATCGTGGTGCTGGCGGACGGGGGCCGCACCTCGATGTACGTGAACCGCGGCGACAAGGCGAACTACCAGGACCTCATCACCAAGGACCTGCTGGCCCACGTCGACGGCAAGTACCGCGTGAGCAAGGACCGCAGCCAGCGGGCGCTCATGGGCATCAGCATGGGCGGCATGGCCGCGCTGCGGATCGGGTTCACGCAGCCTGCGCTGTTCGGCACGATCGCCGTGCACAGCGCCGCGGTGTTCCCCGAGGACCCGCAGCAGCTGCCGGACCGCATGAAGCAGATGGCCTCGCGCATCGGCCTCGACGAGGTGTTCGGCAACCCCATCGACGCGGAGCGCTGGCGCAAGGCCAACCCGCTCTGCCTCGCCGAGGACGTGGAGCCCGCGGCGCTCGACGGCCTGCGCATCTACTTCGATGCCGGCACCGAGGACCGCTTCCGCTTCGCGGACGGCAACGGCCTGCTGCACGAGGAACTGGACAAGCGGAAGATCCCGCACACGTGGAACCTCGTCGAGGGCGGCGGCCACGCGTGGGGCTCCGGCTTCAAGGAGGAGTCACTGCTCGCCTCGCTCACCTTTGCGGGCGAGGGCTTCGGCGCCAGCAAGGCGGCGAAGGGCGCGCTCCAGGGCCTGCAACTGCCCGCTGACGCCGGTGGCAAGGGCGATGCGAAGCCGCGGGAGCCAAAGGACGCCAAGGACGGCCGGTAACCGGCAGCAGCGGTCGCGCTACCAGACGGCAGCAGATCCCTCCATCGCCGGCGTCCCTCCGGCCGATGACAGGGTTCGGAGGTCGCTGCCTTGTTCTCACTGGAGCACCGAGTCCGGGTCTTCCTGTTCCACGTCCGCAGGGACGGCGTGCGCTACCTGCTGCTGCGCCAGCGCCCGACGCGGGCGTGGCCGCTGGGCCCGGTGATCGGGCCGGTCGCGCCCGGTGAGAAGACCACCGATGCGGTGTTCCGGGAGGTGCGCGCAGAGACGGGTCTGCGGCGCCCGGTGCACCTGATGGAGATCGCAGCCCCCAACAAGGAGCTCTTCGGCGACGCAGGCCTCGTCGAGTGGCCGTTTGCCTGGCAGGCAGGGACGCCCGCGGACACGATCCTGCAGGTCACGCCCGGGCCGATGATCGCCGAGGTCGCGTGGCTGCCGTTCGAGGAGGCCTTCCACCGGCTCGAGGTGCCTTCCGACCGCGATGCCCTCGTGCGGCTGCAGGTCGGCCTGCAGTAGCAGCGCACCTGCCGTCACGATCCGGTCGCACCTCGGATTTTTGCTGCCCCGCGCCGCTCGGGTGTCGTATTCATGCCGCCCGAACGACCATGAGCGACGAAACGAAGAACCAGCCGAAGGACGCCGCCGAAGGCGTGCTCGGCGACGGCCGCCTGCCGAGCTCGTCGATGCGCAGCTACGCGCTGCTCACCCCCGACCTCAAGCAGCTGTACATGAACTTCTACAAGGCGACCTACGGCAAGTCGAAGATCGACCTGAAGACGAAGGAGTTCATCGCCATCGCGGCGGCGCTCACGTCGGGCTGCAAGGGCTGCCTCGAGGGGCACCTGAAGAAGGCCAAGCGCGAGGGCGCGACCAGCGACGAGATCGCCGAGGTCATCGCGATCACCCTCGGCGTCAACGCCGCCACCATCGTCGACCGGTCGGACATCGCCAACTTCCACCTGGGCGGGCTGTTCGAGAAGCCGGAGTGACCGTGCAAGCCGGAGTGACCGTGCCGCGGCGCACCTGAGGCGCCGCCCGGACCCGGTCCTGCCGCGGGAAAGGCACCGCGAAGCAGGAAGGGGGCAAACCGCACGCGTCTTTCTTCCGTTATCCTGCGCGTGCCGATGTTCGCTCCCACGCCACGTCCCACCGTGCCCCGCGGCCCGGCGGTGAAGTTTGCCATCCTCGGGCTCCTGCTCGGGATCCTCGCCTACATCGCCTTCTACTGGCAGGGTCCGAAGCGGATCGTCGATCCCACGGAGACGCCGGTGGAGACACCGGTGATCGAGGCGCCCCAGCTGGACCGCACGATCCTCGCAGAGGCGCGCGATGCCACGAGGGAACAGCGCCTCGTCCTCGAAGCAGAGCCGCTCAGCCACCTCCTCGAGAAAGCCCTCAATGTGTCCCCGCCCGTGGCCGAGGCCCTGGGGAGGCGGACTGCGCCCGTACCCGTCACGGAAGTGGCAGCTGCACCGGATCGCTGGCGCGGCGAATGGCTCTGGTACCGCGGCCGGCTCGAGGAACTGGCCGGGCCCAAGCCCGGACATCCGGTACGTGGCTACTCCATCTGGGAGGCGACGATCCGCACCTCGGGAGACGAGACCGTCCTCGTCACCTTCTCGCTCCCTCCTGAGGGAGACGTGCACAAGGGCGGCATCGTCAGGGCCGAGGGCTTCCTGCTGAAGATCCGCGACCTCACGTTCCCGAACGAGCGGAACACGGTGCCGATGCTGGTGGGCAACTCCCTGCTGCGGGACTACGAGGCATGGCCACCGGTCACCAGCCTGGACCCCGCGCAGTTTGCGGGCATCCGCGACGGCAACCACGTGGACGGCCGCTTCGAGCCCGGACCCGACTGCAGCATCGGCCTGTTCGACGACCAGGCCGTGCCCCTCTGGCACCTTGGCAGCTACGCGCTGCACGAGGAACCGCGGCTGACGAAGGCGGAATGGCGTGAGAAGCCCGCATTCGCCTCGAAGGCAATCCTCACGGAGGCCCTGCAGGGTCGCATGGAGCGGGGCGCACCCGTGCGAATCCTCGGCCAGTTCGTGCAGGCCCGCACCCAGCGAGCGGCACCCAATCCGGCAGGCATCGAGGACTGGACCGAGGCGTGGGTGCAGATCCGCGACCTCGGCGGCAAGACCGTGCCGGTGTGGATCCCCGGCAAGGTGCGCCCGCTGGTCCAGGGCACCGGACTGGAGGTGAACGCGTTCTACTACAAGCGCATCGTCTACGAGACGCTCCGAGGAACCGAGGTCATCACACCCGTGTTCGTCGCCACGGAGCTCGAGCCCTTCGTGCTGCGCATCCCCGAGGAGATGCACCACATCGCGCTCTGGCTGGGAGCCGGCGCGCTCGCCCTCACGATCTGGATCTTCCTGTCCCAGCGCAGGCTGGCGAAGCAGTCGTCCGAGGCACAGCAGGAGCTGGCGCGGCGACGCCGACAGCGGCGCGCGATGGAACTGGCAAACGGTTCGGGCGCAGGCCAGGGATCGTGATCACGGTCCACTGCAGCCCCGCCGGCGAACGCAGCACCGAGATCCGCATCGGCGCGGGCATCGCGAGGCAGCTCGCGGAATGGCTCGGCACGCGGCGCACGTTCGTGCTGGCGGATCGCCGCGCACCCGTGCCGCCCGGCGTGACCGTCGACCTCGCGCTGGACGGCGGCGAAGCGCTGAAGACCTTCACCACCCTCGAGCACGTGCTCGGCGGCCTCGCCCGCGCAGGCGCGGACCGCGCCACGACGCTCGTGTGCATCGGTGGCGGCTCGATCGGCGACCTCGGTGGACTCGCTGCCGCGCTCTATCACCGCGGCATCGCCCACTGGCAGGTGCCCACCACGCTGCTGGCGATGGCCGACAGCTCGGTGGGCGGCAAGACCGCGGTGAACCTCGCCGAGGGCAAGAACCTCGCTGGCGCCGTGCACCCGGCCGAACTCGTGGTGGTCGACGTCGAGGCCTGCTCCACGCTGCCCGAGCCCGAGTACCGCTCGGGCCTCGCCGAGGTGGTCAAGATCGCGATCGGCCGCGACCGCGAACTGTTCGAGGTGCTGGAACGCAGCCGCGATGCCGTGCTGGCGCGCGACCGCGACACGCTGGTGGCGGTGCTCCACCGGGCCATCGCAGCAAAGGCAGCCGTCGTCGAGGCGGACCCGCGCGAGCAGGGCCTGCGCAGGCTCCTCAACCTCGGGCACACCCTCGGCCATGCCCTCGAGGCGCGCTCGCAGGGCACCGTCCCGCACGGCCTGTGCGTGGCGCAGGGCATCCACTTCGCCATCGCCCTCGCGCTGGCCGAACGTGCGATCACGGCCGTGGACGCTGCACGCTGCACGCGGCTCCTCGAGTCGCTCGGCTTCGCACGCGAACCGCTGCCGAAGTGCCACGAGGTGATGCCGTGGATTGTGCGCGACAAGAAGCGCGTGGACACCACGATCCACTTCGCGATGCCCACCGGCATCGGCACGAGCGAAGTGGTGCCGATGCCGCTCCGTCGCATCGAGACCGCGCTGCCGGGCGGCTGCTGACCGGCGCCGCGCCCGCGGATCAGGCCGCTGAAGCGCGTCGGCGCGCCCGGAAGACCCACAGCAACAGCACGAG